>NZ_JBSEYI010000007.1:0-119421 GCF_053627715.1 Aerococcus sp. 150760013-2 | reverse complement strand
GACTAGTACTAATCGGTCGAGGACTTATCCAATGGATATAAGATTGTATGATGGAATGGTAGACGACTTACAGATTCAGTTTTGAGCGAACAAAAGCTCATATAAATATTGTGTGGTAATGATGGCAAGAAGGACACACCTGTTCCCATCTCGAACACAGAAGTTAAGCTTCTTAGCGCCGAATGTAGTTGGGGGTTTCCCCCTGTGAGACTAGGACGTTGCCATGCAAAACCGGAGAATTAGCTCAGCTGGGAGAGCGTCTGCCTTACAAGCAGGATGTCGGGGGTTCGAGCCCCTCATTCTCCACCATGACTCGTTAGCTCAGTTGGTAGAGCAACTGACTTTTAATCAGTGGGTCGTAGGTTCGAATCCTACACGGGTCATTATGCGGGTGTGGCGGAATTGGCAGACGCACCAGATTTAGGATCTGGCGCCGCAAGGCGTGGGGGTTCAAGTCCCTTCACCCGCATTATATATAAGCCGGCTTAGCTCAGTTGGTAGAGCATCTGATTTGTAATCAGAGGGTCGAGGGTTCAAGTCCTTTAGCCGGCATTGATATCTTTGATATTCAAATACGCGGAAATAGCTCAGTGGTAGAGCACCACCTTGCCAAGGTGGGGGTCGCGGGTTCGAACCCCGTTTTCCGCTTTGTCCGAAAGGACATCCATATAAATACATTTTATAATATGCCGGGGTGGCGGAATTGGCAGACGCACAGGACTTAAAATCCTGCGAGGGTTAACCTCGTACCGGTTCGACCCCGGTCCTCGGCATTTTATATAAGCACCCATGGCTCAACTGGATAGAGTACTTGACTACGAATCAAGCGGTTGCAGGTTCGAATCCTGCTGGGTGCATGACCCGGGAAATAGCTCAGCTTGGTAGAGCACTTGGTTTGGGACCAAGGGGTCGCAGGTTCGAATCCTGTTTTCCCGATTCTAATGTGGGGGATTAGCTCAGCTGGGAGAGCGCCTGCTTTGCACGCAGGAGGTCAGCGGTTCGATCCCGCTATTCTCCACTTAATTAGATGTATAATATGGCGGTGTAGCTCAGCTGGCTAGAGCGTCCGGTTCATACCCGGGAGGTCATGGGTTCGATCCCCTTCGCCGCTATTATATAATTACTTGGACCTTTAGCTCAGTTGGTTAGAGCAGACGGCTCATAACCGTCCGGTCGTAGGTTCGAGTCCTACAAGGTCCATCCTTGTATGGGATTATATGAAAGATATTTTATTGCCTTGGAGGATTACCCAAGTCCGGCTGAAGGGAACGGTCTTGAAAACCGTCAGACGTGTAAAAGCGTGCAAGGGTTCGAATCCCTTATCCTCCTTTTTCTTATTAATATCGCGGGATGGAGCAGTTGGCAGCTCGTCGGGCTCATAACCCGGAGGTCGTAGGTTCGAGTCCTACTCCCGCAATTGAAATGGTCCCGTAGTGTAGCGGTTATCACGCCTCCCTGTCACGGAGGAGATCGCGGGTTCGATTCCCGTCGGGACCGTAAATAAAATTATATGCGGGTGTAGTTTAGTGGTAAAACCATAGCCTTCCAAGCTATCGTCGCGAGTTCGATTCTCGTCACCCGCTTTAGTATTATGGGCCTGTAGCTCAGCTGGTTAGAGCGTCCGCCTGATAAGCGGGAGGTCGATGGTTCGAGTCCATTCAGGCCCATTGATATTTGGAGAATTACTCAAGAGGCTGAAGAGGACGGTTTGCTAAATCGTTAGATCGCGTAAGCGATGCAAGGGTTCGAATCCCTTATTCTCCGCTTTTATATATATTTGGCCCGTTGGTCAAGCGGTTAAGACACCGCCCTTTCACGGCGGTAACACGGGTTCGAGTCCCGTACGGGTCATAGCTTGATAAAGCTTAATATTTTTACTACCTCGGAGGATTACCCAAGTCCGGCTGAAGGGAACGGTCTTGAAAACCGTCAGACGTGTAAAAGCGTGCAAGGGTTCGAATCCCTTATCCTCCTTTTTCTTATTAATATCGCGGGATGGAGCAGTTGGCAGCTCGTCGGGCTCATAACCCGGAGGTCGTAGGTTCGAGTCCTACTCCCGCAATTGAAATGGTCCCGTAGTGTAGCGGTTATCACGCCTCCCTGTCACGGAGGAGATCGCGGGTTCGATTCCCGTCGGGACCGTTGATTAAGGTCTGATAGCTCAGTTGGTAGAGCACTTGATTGAAGCTCAAGGTGTCGGCAGTTCAAATCTGTCTCGGACCATAGCAATTTTTTTATACTGGCCCGTTGGTCAAGCGGTTAAGACACCGCCCTTTCACGGCGGTAACACGGGTTCGAGTCCCGTACGGGTCATCATAATTAAAAAGGGAGGCGAAAGCTTCTCTTTTTTGTTTTTCTATTTTATATTGTCTTAAGATTATCCTAAAATAAATATTAAGAATAGATTTGCATGGATAAACATTACAAATTAACTTAAGACTTTGATATAATAAATACCATATGTAAGTGAAGGGATGGATAATATTGCGACGATTTTTTGAGAATAAAAAATTAATTGTCCTGCTTGTTAGTGTCATCACTTCATTCAGTATGATTGCCTACTCTATATTTAGTCAATCACAGATGCCCAAACCAATTTTATGGGTGAATGATGTGACCGCAGTTGTGGGTAGATTTGTTTCTACACCAACGAATGCGATGATGCGCTTTACAGATTCAATTAACGATTTAATGAACACATACGAAGATAACCAACGATTGAAAAGCCAAATTTCTTCACTAGAGGAACTGGAAGCTCAAAATGAGATATTACAAAGTGAAAATGAAGAGCTATCTGCCTTACTTGATTTACAACCTTCATTAGTTGGTAAGAATGTTATTGCTTCTTCTGTTATTTCTAGATCTCCAGATACCTGGTTAGACTCAATTACAATCGATGTAGGGACTAATAGTGGTATTGAAGAGAACATGTCTGTGATGACAGAGAGTGGCCTTGTAGGGCATGTAACGGAAGTCTCTGCTACGAGTTCAAAAGTGCAGTTATTGATTACTGAGAATAATCAAATGAAGAACGTAGCTGTAAGTATTCAAACGGATGATGGTATCGTGTCTGGGATTTTATCTGACTATGATGAAAAGACACAGGAATTAATCCTTAAACAAGTGCCGAATGATGCAAAAGTTTCTGAAGGAAATACGGTCACTACAAGTGGTTTAGGTGGTGTATCTCCAGAAGGTTTAATCATTGGAGAAGTAACATCAGCATCTTCTGATAACTTTGGTTTATCTCAGTCAGTGAAAGTAAAACCTGCTGCAGACTTCAAAGATATCCGTTCAGTATTGGTTATCATGACCTTGAATGAAAGTTCAAGTGATACATCAGCTGATAGTGAAGATCAGGCTGCTGAATCCTCCGCTGCATCTACAGATACAGGAGAATAGGGAGGTCAGTATGTTACATTTCTTTAAGAACAATTTTTTGATCCCTACCTTTGTGTTCTTTATTTTATTATTGGATGGTAGCGTGATGACCATGTTGTCATATAGTTTGGGTAGTGAAAAATTTCAGATCAGTCCACAATTCACACTGATTGTGATTACCTTATTGGCGGTTTATTTAATAAATGATTCAAAAATATTCCTTGTGAGTATTATCATAGGTTTTATATACGACGCTTATTATTCTTCGATACTTGGGGTTAATTTATTCTTATTTCCCATGATAGTAATACTTACTCGGGCGGTTATAAAAAAATTCCCAATGAACTTTTATACGATTTGGTTATGGATCCTTATTGTTTATACCGTGTACACGCATTTTATCTATGCTTTATACTACTTAATCGATATACATAGTAGTAGCTATTATTACTTTTTAAGTCAGAACTATATTCCGTCGTTATTATTCAATGCCTTTTTAGGTTTTATCTTTATTTGGCTAATTCAGAAATTAGTTATTTGGTTTGAAAAATAATACTTGATTAAAAATTAAAAAATGATTATAATAAATTTACAAATATGAAAAGTGTTGATTGGAAGAGGTTACGAGCCTTTTATTAAAGAGAGCCTAGCAAAGTTGAGAATAGGTATAAAAATCGTATCTACACACCCAAGAGCAAATTATTAAAGATAATTCGTGCGTGAGCGTTAATCACTGTGTCAGTATTGACACGCAGAGATAGTAATCGTGAGATTGCTATGAAAAAAGGTGGAACCACGTTTATTTCACGTCCTTTTATACCAAGTGAGTTTGGTGTAAAAGGACGTTTTTTAATTTAACTGGAGGGTGGAAGCAATGAAGAAATTTAAACTTAGCAATTTTGTATTATCAATTATTTTATCAATAGGTCTGGTATTTGCTATAGGGCAAACATCGGTAAAAGCAACTGAATCTGAGGATACGAGTGGTGAAACTTATATTATCGGTTTAGACGATACATTCGCGCCAATGGGTTTCCGTGATGGAGAAGGTGAATTGGTCGGTTTCGATATCGACTTAGCTAATGCAGTAGCTGACCTATATGGTTGGAATTTAGAATTTCAACCAATTGATTGGACGATGAAAGAAACTGAGTTGAATTCAGGTAATATCGATATGATCTGGAATGGTTATGGGATCACACCAGAACGTGAAGAAATGGTCTTGTTCTCTGAACCATATATTGAGTCTGGACAAATGGTCATTAGTAAAAAAGGTTCAGGTATTGAAGAAATTTCTGATTTAGCAGGTAAAACGATTGCCACACAATCTGGGTCAACAGCCTTAACATTTATGCAAGAGTGGCCAGATGACTTATATAACCAATTAGCTGATGAACCAGTCTTATACCCTTCGTACAATGAAGTGTTTGCTGATTTGGATGCTGACCGTGTGGATGCTATCTATGCTGGTGATATTTATTCTCGCTATACCTTAAATCAAAAAGGGACTTTAGATGAATATGAGTACTTTGTAGATGAAACATCTGTTGAACCGATGGGTGTTGGTTTTAGAAAATCAGACACTGCATTAAAAGAGCAAGTAGATGCAGGTATTGAAGAATTAAGACAAAACGGGACTTATGCTGAAATTGAAGCGAAATGGTTCGGTGAAGATTCAGAATCAACGGGCTCTTCAAATATTGTCATGACGGTATTGCCTTCATTATTAAATGGATTAAAATTAACCCTACTTTTATTTGTCATTGTATTGATTCTATCAGTACCAATTGGCTTCTTAATTGGAATCTTACGCGTGTTTGGACCAAAATGGTTACAAGCAATTATTGAAGCTTATGTTTTCATCATGCGTGGTAGTCCACTGATGCTTCAATTGATGGTGATCTTCTTCGGTTTACCATATATTGGTATCGCCATGGATCGATTCCCAGCAGCTGTTCTAGCATATGTGATTAACTATGCAGCTTATTTTGCAGAAATCTTTAGAGGTGGTATTTCAGCAGTGCCGGACGGTCAATATGAAAGTATTTCTGTATTAGGTATTGGTAAAATTCGTGGTTTTAGAAGAATTATCTTACCGCAAGTAGTTAATATTGTATTACCTTCAATTGGTAACGAAGTGATTTCCCTAGTAAAAGATACGTCATTAGTTTATGTGATCGGACTTGGCGAGTTACTAAGAGCCGGAAATATTGCAGCTAATACCTATGCGTCTCTAGTACCATACTTAGTTGCTGGGGCGATTTACTTAATCGTGACAGCAGTTCTTACATTTGTCTTACGTAAATTTGAAAACCAATTGAAATGGTAAAAGGGAGGTCATCTTATGTCATTAAAAGTAGCAGGACTAAATAAATCTTATCAAGATAACCAAGTCATTAAGGATTATGACTTCGAAATCAATCCTGGTGAAGTTGTGATTTTACTAGGTCGTTCAGGGACGGGTAAAACGACATTCATGCGTATTATAAACAATCTTGAAGAAGCAGACCGTGGTACGATTGAAATTAACGGTAAGGTCTTATCAAAAGATAACGGCACTAAAGCTGTCTATAGTTCAAATAGTGAGCGTCGAGCTTATCAAAATGAACTCGGCATGGTTTTCCAAGATTATCAATTGTTCCCAAATTTAACCGTGATTCAAAATCTGATTGAAGCACCCTTAGCACAAGGGCTTAAAAACAAAGAAGAATTGATTGAAGATGGTAAAAATCTATTAGCGGATGTTGGTTTATCTGATAAAGCAGATGTTTTCCCATCAACATTGTCTGGTGGTCAAAAGCAACGGGTGGCGATTGCTAGAGCTTTAATGCTAAATCCAAGTGTCTTGTGTTTTGATGAACCTACTTCAGCTTTGGATAGAGAATCTGCTAATCAAATCGGTGGCCTTATCACAGCCTTATCTAAGGACCAAGGTAAAGCCATTCTGATTGTTACCCATGATACTGAGTTCGGTAAACAAATTGGAACTAGAATTGAGTCATCGACTGAATTCGCAAAATAATCTAAGCTAAATTCTAGATTTTATCAACTATTTAACTTAATCATGATGATTTTCTTGACGTGGTTAGGTTAATTTGGTAATATATATGATGTTGTAAAAAGTGTGAGCACCACACTGCAACCGCGCATGATATCGTATTTTAAGTGTCGAAAGACCACGTATCGTGGCGAGTCTAAGTCTATATAAGGAGGTGCGTTAGATGTACGCAATTATTAAAACTGGTGGAAAACAAATTAAAGTTGAAGCTGGACAAGCTATCTACATTGAAAAATTAAATGCAGAAGCAGGAGACAAAGTTACTTTTGATCAAGTAGTTTTTGTTGGTGGTGACGATGTTAAAGTAGGAGCACCATTAGTTGAAGGTGCGACTGTTGAAGCAACTGTTGAAAAACAAGGTCGTCAAAAGAAAGTAACTACTTTCAAATACAAAGCTAAAAAAGATTCTCACCGTAAACAAGGTCATCGTCAACCATACACTAAAGTTGTTATCGACTCAATCAATGCTTAATTAAAAGTGTGATGTTATGATTCAAGCAATCTTTAAAACTGACGAGAAAGATCAATTTGTTAGCTTTGAAGTTTCTGGCCACGCCTTTGCTGGTGAATATGGGCAAGATGTTGTTTGTGCAGGAGTATCCGCAGTCGTTTTATCGACAGTGAATAACCTGACACGTATGGCAAGTATCGAGCCACTTATTGAAGCCGATGAAGAAAATGGCGGTTACTTGTATGTTGAGTTAACCAAGGATCTCTCTACAGAGCAGGGTGAACTTGCTCAAATGTTATTAACAAGTTGCTATTTGGCCTTGTCTGAAGACGTTGAAGCCAATTACGGTGACTTTATACATGTATCCAAAACAACGAAATATTAGAGGAGGTTATCCCATGTTGAAATTTAATTTACAATTCTTCGCCCACAAAAAAGGGGGCGGGTCTACTGCCAATGGTCGTGACTCTCAATCAAAACGTTTAGGTGCTAAACGTGCTGATGGTCAAGAAGTTTCAGGTGGTTCAATTTTATACCGTCAACGCGGTACTAAAATTTACCCAGGTGTAAACGTAGGACGCGGTGGAGACGATACTTTATTTGCTAAAGTTGACGGAATCGTTCGCTTCGAACGTAAAGGCCGTGACCAAAAACAAGTATCAGTTTATCCAGTAGCTGCTGAATAATAAGCTGATATATCAACATTTATAAGCTCTCTTGCTTCCCTAAGGGGCAGATAAGGGGCAAACTACTTCGCAATGTTCAAATTGAGCATTGCGTTTTTTTGTTGTGCTCGCATTTTTTTCGTAAAGTGAGCATACACTTTATCTATCATCTTAGTGTCAGCGTGACCTACCTGTTCAGCGATTATTTCCTTTGATACGCCGTTCTGAACAGCAAGAGATATGAATGTATGTCTAAAGTAATGAGTGCTCACAGGCTTGCTTATAATGCCTTTTAAGCTAACATTCATTTGTGCAGGTCTGATAGGATAGCCAGTGTTGCCTACAAATAATAGTCGTTGTTCTCTATTTTTATTCGTTTCTAACATTTTTAATTTAGCGTGTTGGATTTGTTCAGTTAAAGCATTTTTCACATCATCATTAAAAAATACCACACGATCATCACCGTTTTTTGGAGCAGTAAATATTTTATGGTCATGGTCATAATTCTTGCTGACAACAAGCGTGTGTTCCTCTAAATTAACATCATCAAAATTCAAAGCCACCATTTCACTAAACCGCATACCTGTCCCAGATTGTATGATTGCCATACGAGCATATTCTTCATTATCTTCACTTTTAAAATAGTCAATAATTTGATTTAGTTCATCAGGCTCTAAATACTTCAATTTATTCTTTTCAGACCGATTGATTTTAGGCACTTCTAACAGGTCTAGTAACACATGTTGATCAATGCCTTTATACTTCAAAGCAAATTTTACTATTTGTTTCAATGTATTGTTGGCGAGTACGACTGATGAGTATTTATATCTACCATTTGTTAACAACTCTAAATAGTAGTTATTAATCATATTTGCTGCTAATTTTTCAAATTTAACGTTACCAAATTTATTGGTTAGCAACTTTATATTGTTAGCCGTTCGCTGGGCAGTTGACTGTTTAACATTTTGCTTGTGTACTTTAAACCAATCGTTTGCAATATCCTCTAAAGTTAAGCCACTTTGTGGTGCGTTTATTAATTCTTCAATTCTTTCATTTAAAATTGCAGTAGCTTGTTTCCTAGTGCTTGCTGTATTCTTTTCCATTGTCACACTTACACGTTCCATTTTATCGGTTAGCGGGTCTTTATATCGTTCAACAAATTTTACTTTTCCATTAGGTGTTTTTTCTGACCACATTTCAAAACTTCCTTTCTTATGATAAAATTGGGTATACAAAAAGCACACACTTAGTGCGTTTTTGTTCCTAAGCCTTACCCGTGTACCGTCCAAAGTCAAAGGGTAGGGCTTTTTTTATTTTATAAATCAACTCGATAATCAATTTTACTTCTTGTTTGATAGTTTTGAGTTGCAGCACGGATCTGATCTTTAATCTCGTATGGATTCTGTAATTGTTTAAACATTACTTCTCTACCGTCATTCAAATTTAAAACAATGTGACCAATTTTTAAAACCTTTTCTTTTAATCCTTGCTTCACATCAATTTTAATAATGTCACCAAGTTCGATTTCTTCACGCTTAGTGGTTAGATTCTTGCGTTCTAGTAATATACGTTGATTAGTAAGCGTGTAGTTAACCCGTGGTAATGATAGGTCAATTTTTCCGGCAAGATTTTGCTTTTTATCTTCCATACCAAAAAGGTGTGTTGAAAAAGTAGTGATTGTTTCCTCTTTATTCAAAATTTCATGTTTATTACTTGCGGTAGCAGCACCGCCACCATCAACTTTAAAACCACAATTTGAACAGAATTTCATACCCTCGATACTATTCCCACATTCTGGACAAAACTTCATTATATTTCCTCCTATATAAATCTTTCCATTTCATATGGAATCCCATTTTCACGTAAAGCATCATATTTATTGTCGTACATTTGACCATGCAACAACAATAGTGTAGCAAATTCATTAGCTTCACGCTCTATTTTAGGTATATTGCCAAAGTTATTAGCTCGATAAAAGGTAGTGCTTTGCCCTTTATGCAACACAATGTGACCTAACTCATGAGCTAAAATATAACGTTCTTCGTATTCATCTAAATTTTCATCTAATGTAATTACACTAGATCGCTTATAAGTAGTTTTGTAAGCAAACTTACCACCTAATGGGCTTCTTAAAATCTTAATTTGTTTTTCTCTCAATATAATTCTTGGCTCATTGGTCTTATATTTGCTGACAATCTGATTAACTCGTTTTCTAATCAAATAGCACACCGCCTAGTCACGATATTTTTTAGGCGTATATTTTCTTTTCGCTTCCTCTTTGGCCATACGCAAAGCCATTTCAAGAGAATTCATAAATAAAGCTTTTTGTTCTTCAGACATAGGTTCGCCATAGAAGTTGATTTCAGCACCAGATCCGTCATCTAAACCACTGATGATTTTCTCAACTTCTTCAGCGATATCTTTTTCATCTTTTTCATTTAAAGCCCAATGTGGCGTTTTGATTTCAGTTCTACCTAATAGGTAATCAGTACTAACATTAAAGTAGTCTGCAACTTTGATTAAATGCTGCGTACCTGGTTTAGACTTATCCCATTTACTTATTGTTCCATTCGATATATCTAACTTCCTTTCTAATTCGGCTATGCTGTTAACGTCAGAACTTTGATGTATCAGCTTATTTACTATCATTTTTGGATTCATAATTTACCTCAGTTCAAATAAATATAGATTTTAGTCTATTGATGGTTGACAAATAGAATTAAATCTAATAAACTAAGTATGTGCTCGGGAAAAGCATAAATAATTTATTAAGAATTAATCGAAAAAACTTGATTGCTACGCCAATAGCTTCATGTGTTTATTTGTCATACACACATGATAGAAAACATTCTATTAAAAGTCAATAGCATTCGATTATTTTCTTAGAGAAAAGGTGAGGTGTATGGAGATTTACGACAAAATCAAAGAAATTGCGAACAAAAAAGGTATTTCTATTTACCGTATTGAAAGAGATTTAAATTTTTCAAACGGGTCTATTTCAAAGTGGAATACAGCAGTGCCACAATCAACGAGATTGCTAAAAGTTGCAGATTATCTAGGTGTATCTTATCGGTCATTGATTGGTGAGGGAATGGAGGAAAAGTAAATGGAAAATTTAGTAATTATGAAAGACAAGCAGGCAGTTACCACAAGTTTGCAAGTAGCTGAAAACTTTGAAAAAAGACATGATCATATACTAAGAGACTTAGACGAACTCAAAGAGGGGCTTACCCAAAACTGGGGAGACTTATTCAGTGAATCAACTTATGTTCATCCGCAGAATAAACAAGAGTATCGAATGATTTATATGAATCGTGACGGTTTCACATTATTGGCCATGGGTTTTACCGGTAACAAAGCGCTTCAATTCAAATTAGCATATATCAATGCCTTTAATGAAATGGAAAATTACATTGAACAGCGACAACTACCAATGAGCCCAGAAGATATTATGATTGCCACACTGGAAACGCAAAAAGAGCTGAAGAAACAAATTTCGACAGTATCAAGTGATGTTGAAGGATTAAAACAAGAAATTGACCTAAGCAGATTACAGAAGTCAAAGCTATCAAAGTTAGTTCGTAAGAACGCTATGGAAGCGGTTGGTGGAAAACATTCGCAAGCTTATGAAGGCTTTTATAAAAAAGCTATTTCTGAACACTGGCGAGAAATCAAAAACTATTTCGATGTAGCTAGTTATGAAGAAATCCCAAAACTAAGATTTGATGAAGCTATGGATCTAGCAGCGATGTGGAAACCATCTATGGAATTAGCTTTTGAAATCAAAAAATCTAACTCTCAAACGACTTTGGGGGTGTAGACATGGAAGTAGTAAAAGTAAGGGCGATGCATAGTCCATATGTGTACGCCAAAGATATAAAGGTGCTAATTAATCAAAAAAATGTATCAAACTTCTTACGAGATTTCAGAGAATTTGTGGATGAAAATCCATCTTACTTCAGTCCATATCGTGGCTATCATAAGCGGTCTGGAAAAGATTCACTTTATGATGTGATTCCTATTCTTTGGTTTAACGAGAATAAAGAATTTGCGACTGCAGGTAGTAGAACAGTGACGTTTAAACAGGATTTACCAAGGTTGAAAGAAATGTTGGATATTCAAACTTACTTAGTTCAGGAGGTATAAATAATGAAAAACACAATAAAAACACTCGCACTATTTACCACAGGATTGTTAGTCGGTGTGGTAGTTGGGCGAGTGAAAGGTAAAAAACATAGTATCAAGTTAGATCCACTAAAATTTCATTCTAAATTGGTGAATGGACATTCTAGTTTTGACCAAGTTGATAAGTTGCAAGAAATCATACGATTTCAAGATGAGATGTATCGAAGACAAGTTTTGCGTGATCATTAACCTTTATGGCATGCATTAGAACAATAATAACAACCATCAAATTCATGATTTGGGTTCGCACTCTTCATAGCCTTAATTGCTTCTTGGCAATTTGAAAAGTAACCAAAATCAACCGAATTAGAAACAGAAGGTTTAAAAGAGCAATCTCTAGTATGAACTTCATGTCTTCCTTTATTATCAACATCTTTATTACATAAGTAGTATGGCATATTTATTCACCTCACTTTCATTTTTATTTTGACATCAAAAATCTATATATGGTCCCCGGAACAGGGAATTTGGATCACCATTTCTAAGGTTTTTATTGTCGTATAGATTATAACATCATATGACAAATAACACAATATATAGTTGTGGATAAGTTATCAACAACTAGATGGAGGTAGTAATGAGTAGAATACAAGAATGTTTAATTGATTATATTAATAATACAGATCGAACCATACATCAAATATCTCAAGAAAGTAAAATTAATCACTCGCAATTATATAGGGTGGCAAGTGGTGAAAGAAAGAATTTAGGGCTGCAAGCATCATTTAGATTAGCAGACGCATTAGGTGTAGATATTAACGAATTTAGAGAGGATGAGGAAAATGAATAAAGCATCGAAGAATTTCTTATTTTGGGGAATGAACGCAGTAATCTATTTTGTCGGAATGTGTCAATCAATCTATGCAGGATATGCCGGATGGATTGCAATTCTATTGTTTGTGCCATTTGTTTGGTCTTTATGTTTGACCATTGTTAGCGCAGGAGATGCGGACCTGTTTGTTGGGTTTGAAGAGGAGGACGGGTAGGCATGAAAAAGACAGAAACTATCGGATGGATTAAAGAACAGCGTCAACAACAGATTGAAAAATCAGTTAAGTCCTATGCAGAAAATGGAGAATCAGTGTATTTGGAAGATATTGAAGCAATCAATGAACATTATGATGAAATCCTAAAAAATATGCAGCTATCTAATTACTTTCACGCTAGGAATTTTTCATAAAAAAAAGCACCTACGACAATAGGCGCTAAATAAAACTTAAGTTAAGGAGAGTATACCATGCAAATTAAATTATTAAAAATGACGATTCGAAATTTCAAAGGCATTCAAGCTTACGAGTTAACACCAGATGGTGAAACAGTAAATGTTCAAGGCGATAACGGTACAGGTAAGACAACGCTGTATGATGCATTCTTATGGGCGCTATTCGGTAAGAATTCAACTGATCAGTCAGATAGTAAATTCGACTGGAAACCATTAGATAGTCAAGGAAACGAATTACATCACCTAGAAACAGAAGTGGAATTGCTGCTGGATATCGATGGCCAAGAAAAGAAACTAAGTCGGATGATTGCAGAAAAATGGACCAAAAAGCGTGGGTCAATTGAAGATACATTTTCTGGTCATAGCACCACATTCAAGATTGATGATTTGTCAGTTAAGAAGAAAGAATATGCCGACTATTTAGATGACTTAATTGGTGAAGAACGCTTTAAGTTATTAACCAACGTTAACTACTTCCCTGAGGTCCTTGATTGGAAGAAACGTCGTGAAGTCCTAATTGAAATGGTTGGAGATATTACCGATACAGATGTTATTGCTTCAAATAACGATTTAAAGCCACTTACAGAGCTTTTAAAGGGCAAGTCAGCAGAAGAACTAATGAAGCTAACTAAACAGCAAATGAAGCAAGCTAATGACGATATCAAGGCATTACCGAGCCGAATTGATGAAGTGGATAGAAGTTTGCCTGATTTAACTGGCTTAGATAGGAAACAGCTGCATGCTGATGAATCAGCTAAAGAACAACTAATCAGTCAGTACCAAGAAGATATCGCAAATATCAAGAATGGCGATGGTCAAAGTAAGTTAAAAAATGACTTGGCTAACAAACAACTAGAATATCGTGAATCGTTATCTGACTATAAAGACCAACTAAAAGAAGAATATTCTGGCTTTGAGGAAATGATGCAAGCTAAAAAAACTGAAAAAAATGAGTTAGCAATGCAGTTAACAGAGGCTAACAACAAGATACAACAAGCTAACTTTAACCTTGAAAATGTCACAAAAGAGATTGAAGCCACAACAGCAGAAAAAGACCGCTTATCTAAACAATTCTTTGAGGTCAGAGATGAAGTAATGCCTAGCTTTGATGAACATCGAACAACATGTAAGATGTGTGGCCAAGAATTACCTGCTGATCAAATTGAAGAAATCAGAGCAAACTATCAAAAAGAAGTAGAAAAATTTAATCAAGATAAAGCTACAAAGATTGAAGATATCCAAGTACAAGGTAAAGAAAAAGCCACGAAAATCAAGGATCTCGAAGAAATGGTTGAAGCATTTGAAAAACAGAAATTGGATATCAACAGTGCAATTGGAAAGCTTGAAAAAGGTATTGCTGATTTAGATGAATCTATTGACCAAATTCAAACAGAAATCAAATCTATTAAAGAAGACCAAACACCGTTTGAAGATACTGAACTTGGTCAAAAGCTAACTAAAGAAGGTAAAGACATTCAAGCCAAAATCGATGCGGGTGATGCCAACCATGTAGATGATATCGAGTTATTAAACGAGAAAATCGACATCGTTAAGGCTGAATTACTCCTTATAAATGATGACCTATATAAGTTCACTACATACGCTAATCAATATAAACGTAAACAAGAGCTTATCGATAGCGAGAAAGAGATTTCAGCACACTATGGGGTGTTACAAACACAACTTTACCTGTTAGAAGAATTCACCAGAACAAAAGTCAATCTTCTAACTGATGCGATTAATGACAAATTCAAGTTCGTTAAATTTAAGTTGTTTGAAGAAAACATCAACGGTGGCCTTGAAGAAATATGTGAGCCAACGGTTGACGGTAACAACTATTCAACAGGATTGAATAACGCAGCACGCATCAATGCAGGGCTAGACATCATCAACACCTTAATGGACTACTACCAAACAAAAGTACCAGTATTTATTGATAACGCAGAAGGTGTTAACGAGTTAATCGGCATCGACACACAACTAATCACTTTATCAGTTTCAAAACATAAAAATCTAAATGTAACGACTTTATAGGAGGCAAAGCAATATGACAAACCAACTAGTTAATCAAAATAATTCAGTTCAAGGACTACTTAAAAACCCCGCCATTCAAAAGAAATTCAATGACGTATTAAAAGATAAATCAAATAGTTTCACTTCAAGCTTAATCAGTTTAGTAAACGGTGATGGAAATCTTTCTGACTCAGAACCTATGAGTATCGTCGCTAGTGCGATGCAAGCAGCTCAATTAGACTTACCAATCGAAAAACAATTCGGATTTGCCTATATTGTCCCATTCAATGCTAAGAACAAACAAACGGGACAATGGGAGAAAAAAGCACAATTCATGCTTGGATATCGTGGATATATCCAGTTAGCACAGCGCTCAGGGCAATACCAATCAATTAATGTAATCAGTGTATATGATGGCCAACTAGAAAGTTGGAATCCACTTACTGAACAAGCAAAATTCAATCCTGACAATCAAATTAGTGATGAAGTTGTTGGCTATATTGGTTACTTTAAACTGCTGAATGGCTTTGAGAAAACCACTTACTGGACTAAAGAACAAGTTGAAAAGCACCGTATTGAAAACAACAAAGGAAAAGACAAGCGGAAGCTTACAGGTGTATGGGCATCAAACTATGATGCTATGGCGCAAAAAACAGTGCTTAGAAACCTTTTAAGCAAGTGGGGTATCTTATCCATCGAAATGCAACAAGGGGTGCTAGCAGACGATACAGTTAGCGATATCGATAATGATGGACAAATCCAACGAGTAGATGTGACTGAGTCTGTTGACGATGTACAAGTAGAGATTAATCAAAACGCTAACACAGAAGAATTAGACTTCAACCAGTCAGAAGATCCATTCCCAATCCAAGAAGAACAGATAGCACCTAAATCAAACAACTTCAAACCAAAGGCCGAAACTACACCAGCAAGTAAAGGCTTTGAAGATATTGAACCTGGCTTCTAATCATGCTAGAAATTAAAACTTTTGGCTCAAGCTCAAATGGTAACTGTTACTTGTTGAAAGACGGTGACAGCTACCTATTGCTTGAAGCTGGCATACAACCAAAAAGAATGCAACTAGATTGGTCAAAGATTGAGGGGGTATTGATAAGCCATGAACACCAAGACCACGCAAAATATGCAAAAGAAATCATTAAGCGAACAGGAGCAGATTTATATTGCTCAGAAGGTACGAGCAGCGTACTCAGAGGTGTACCAAGCCATAGAATCCATGTGGCCAGTAGTAAAAGAAGCTTTAATATCGGTGGTTGGAAAATTATGCCGTTTGACGTTGAACACGATGCTAAAGAGCCTTTGGGTTTCCTCATCGAAACGCCTACTAAGCGGAGAGTACTGTTTGCAACGGACACCTATTATATTCGATATAAATTTACTGGCATCACTCATCTAATGATTGAGTGCAACTATGATCTAGACATTTTAGAAGATAACTTCTTATCTAGAAAAATAGATAAAAAGCAGCGTTTAAGAATCATTACAAGTCACTTTGAATTAAGTAATGTGAAGCAATTTCTAAAAGTTAATGATTTATCAAAGTTGCAAGAAGTACATTTACTGCATCTTAGTGACAGAAATTCAGATGCAGAGCAGTTTAAACGAGAAATACAGGCGATTGTAGGCGTTCCGACTTACATCGCAGGTTAGGAGGTGAAAGTATGGCCAAGAGAGTAGTTAGCACAGTATTTTGGGAAGATGAGAAGGTAGTTGATATGTTTTCGCCAGAGGATAAGTATTTCATGCTTTACCTGCTGACTAATCCCAGAACAACATCAATAGGCATATATGCGCTACCAGTCAAGATAGCAGCATTTGACCTTGGTTATTCGATTGATTCAGTAAAGGTTCTGCTAGAGCGATTTGAGAACAAATACAAGATGATTGTGTACTCAAAAGAGCAACAAGAAGTAGCGGTACTGAATACTTTGAGATATTCAATTTCAAAAGGTGGTAAGCCCATTGAAGATATGGTTTTACGTGAGATTGAAAAAGTTAAAAACATCAGTTCTTTAGAAATGACTCATAGCCGAATGATTGAATGGTGGTCAATTTCTGGACGGGATATTGATTTTAAGATTAAAGAGATCTTTGAAAAAGAGATTTTTAAAAGAAAAGAAGCAAAAGAAAATAATACTAATAATAAAGCTAATACTAATACTAATACTAATACCGATACGGTCGACGTATCGTGCAACGATTCGCTAACCGATACGTTAGAAAATTCGGTAGCACCATCGGAAGAACAGGTTGGTGTCATCGGTGCCATTGATTTTTACCAACAAAATTTTGGTGTCTTGAATCCTTACACCAGTCAACAAATAGTTGATGCGATAGATACCTTTAACGATGACATTGTCATCAAAGCTATGCAGATAGCACTAGACAACAATGCACGTAACTATAACTATGTTCGAGCCATATTGAAAAAGTGGTACGAAAACAATGCGAAAACCATTGAGGATATTGATGCACTAGAACTTGAACACAAAAATAAACAAGCTAAGAAGTCATATGGAAAGTCACAAAAAGAATCTGTAGCACCTAAATGGCTAAGTAGTGATCAACGACAAAAGAAATATCAAGGTGATGTCGAAGCAAGCGCACAAAAAGAGATGACTGATGACGAATTAGCAGCAATTGAGGAATTAAAAAAATCAGTATTAGGTGGTGAGTAAGTGGCAATTAGAAATAAATACGGCGCTAAGAAAGTGATTGTTGACGATATTAAATTTGATAGTAAGGCAGAAGCAGCTTATTACAGGCATTTAAATATGCTTGTAAAGGCCGGTGAAGTAATCAAATTTGAGATGCAAGTACCCTTTATCTTACAAGAAGGCTTTAGCCATCCAACGAAGAGGAATAAAAGCGGTACACCTAAAAAGATACCCGCAATGAAGTATGTTGCAGACTTTTTAGTCAGATATGCAGATGGCACTGAGAAGGTCATCGATGTAAAAGGTATGCAAACACAGGTATTCAGAATGAAAGCACAGATGTTTATTAAGAGATATGGGCCACTTTATATAGTCAAACGAGATGGTGGTTACTGGAAAATGGAGGAATTCTAAAAAATGAATGCAGACAACCTTACGGTTTTAAATGGCCGTTTAACAAGAGATGTAGAGCTATCGCATATGCAAGACGGCAAGGCTGTAGCTAAGTTTACAGTGGCCGTTAACAGAGCGTACAAAGATGCTAATGGTGATAGACAAGCTGACTTTCATAATTGTGTGATCTTTGGAAATCGAGCTGAGGCAGTTGCTAACTATTTCCACAAAGGCGATATGATTGGAGTAGCTGGCGAACTGAGAGATAACAACTATGAAAAAGATGGTGTAACTCACTATAACAAACAGATTGTTGTAGATAGTTTTGGATTTATAGGTCAGAATAGTCAAAATAATAACGCTAATGGAACTCAAAACAACAATGTGGGTGAATACAACCAACAAACACAAAACACCGCACAGGGGCAGTATGGAGCAAATAGCGCTAGTCAGTTTGGTGGGTTTGCCAATCAACAAAATAATATCAACGTAACAGATGATCAATTGCCTTTTTAGGAGGATAGAAGATGAATTACTTATCAACTAGAGATTTATACAGGTTATTATCTTTTGAGTATGACATTACTCAAACAAAAATGCGGGAAGCTTGCGAAGTAACAGCCTTTCTTTGGAATAGAGACGAAGACGTTAAGGATATGCTGCCAAAAATTGACAAAGGCTTAGCTAAGCTTTTTGGAGATGATTATCATAGTCCTGAAAATATCAGAAAGTATGAGCGCCACAGAAACATTGCACGCGATATTGACCCGAATATAATAGCTCAATACCGAATTGATAATGGCTATAGCATTAGTAAACTAGCAAGTTTAGCAGACATACCATACGAAACTGTCCGCAAAATAGAAAATTCAATTTCAGAGATTTCATCTTGGAGACAATATCAGAATTTAGCAGCGATTATTGGCAATGATTTATTAAAAGCTGGTAGCAAGTATAAAGAACGAAAAGACAAAAATCGCAAACCAAAAAAGAGATCAATTACTTTTAAAAATATTGCAACAAGAGGTAGTAAGTTGAGTTGGGAAATTGGATACAAGGTTGTGTATTAGGAGGCGAATAATGGTGAGTAAAGTTAGTTTAGAAGATCCATTGACACATCTAAGACGTGAAAGAGAACGATGCTTAAGTGAACGAGAATTATACGAATCCCGTCTGTTTGACTTAATAGACACGGTGATAGTAATTAATCAGACTATTTTAAATTATGACAAAGCCATTGAAAAATTAGAGGAGGAGCAGATGGAATGATGTGGATATTGATTATTATTGGCTTCATATTTGTTAGCGGTTGGCTAGAACTGATGGCTCGCTTTACTAAAGCTTTTAAAACCTTAGCTAACTATGAGGTTATGGACATTAAAGAAATGCAGGAACATCGTAAACGTATGAAAAAACTATAATAAATAATAAAAGCCGGGATTGACCCGACTTCGATTGATTCCAAAGGTAAAGCTGATGAATTGTTAAAACGTGTAAATTACCGTAACCAACAGGATTTATCGACACCTAAGCAAATTCGCCAACTTGAACAGCGCGGCTATCAAAATGTGGCCAATTGGAAGTTTGACCAAGCAAAAGTATTAATAGATCAGATTGCTGCAAACAAATGGCGTAGTATTCATTCAAAATCACAGGCGGAAGTTTATCAGCCTAATTAGGAGGAAATAATGAAAGATTTACAAAAAGAAAATGAGATTTTAAAAAATAGAATAGATTTTCTTGAATTAGTGATTGATACACAAAATGAAATCATAGATAAATCTAACGAAACTACTCGACTATTACTTGACTATGTACGTAATTATTATCCTAAAAATGATTCAACATCATCATAAATAAATTCACTTTCTAATTCTTTAATAAGCAAACCAATGAATTTCTTCATATGTTGCAAATTAAAGTCTGGGTGTCGAGATGTATAGTGTGTCTCGTCATTGCCTAAGTAGGCTATAGCCGTTCCAGTTCTAATTAATCTTTGATTCGGGAGCTTCTCAATTTTTTGCTTTAAGGTTGTTTTAGGATTTTCCAACCATTCGTGAGTGACTGAGTCATCAGTAGGATAGTCTTTTAAAAAATCAGTTACTAGAAACTCGATTGATTTCCGATACCCCATTCCTGCTAAATGTAAAAGATTGCTACTTTCGGCAGTAGCAGCTTGATTATATATATCAAAAAAATCCTTGTATTTAGCTTGGACTATTTCGGGTATTTCATTCTGATAGGTTAGTCTGGGTGATTGGTCAGTGACAGTTAAAACGTAGGGATAATGAGTTTTAGCATTTTCTTCATCTATATAATAAAATTTTTCATTTATAAAAAAATTCACAGTACTATTTTTGCAGTATTTACAATAGAAAACTCCAACAGCATCAAATTCATGTTCACCGGATATTCCAATTATTTCGATACACTCTTGATCTCCAGTTCTATTACAAAACGAGCAAATTGTCGGATATTCAAATGCCTTACTTTGTATATCAATTTCCATTTTTTCTGGAGATGAATCAAAAAATCTAATAGTATCTTGTTCAATGTTATTTAGATCTTTAACTGATCTTAAAACTGTATATTCATCCATGCATTACACGCTCCTCCAAATTTAGTTAATCAAATTATATCAGAAAGTAGGTGTCTAGTTTGCTGTTTCCAAAGGTTAATGAAAAAGCAACAAAAGAAAAAGTGGATGGTTTACTAAAGAACTATCATAAGATTAGACGTCTGTCAGGCATGCCAATTGAGCAGAAGGTCACAGCAACATATAGCCTAGATCCGAAGAGCTTTACGGACATGAATTCAAGCGCAATTGAGAATGGGACTATTAAGAAATTAGATGCAGTTAGCTTATATCGAGATATCAATGCTGCAATTAATACCTTGGATGCTTATTCTAGAAAACGCATATACGATAAGTACATTAATTCTACTAGGTACTATGACTATGAAGTATTAAGTGCAGAACAGATTAGTGAAGCAACTTACTATCGTGAAGTTGGTAAAGCCATGATAGAATTTGCGGAAGCTTTTCAAAGTGGTGGTTTGCTAATTTTTGAAAATGAGTGATTATTGATTGAAAGTTGACAGACTAGTGATTGATTATTCGTGTATTATGCTAATTGAGATAAGTCGGTAAACTTATCTCGCCTCCTTTTTGGATTACCATTTCGTGAGATAAACGAGTAAAGTCCTTGAGCCACGGAAATGGTGCAAGGCAAAAGTTGGGCACCTCCTGATTATATATAACAGTGACTATGCTTGGTAGCGAGAATACAGCACGATTCTGTGGGTTTGATTCCCACAATAGTTATAGCAAGGCACAGTCAGCTCAAATAAATGCACATTTAATCATCACTGACTAACCTTGCTTATTGAAAACTGCACAACGTTGATAGAGTGATTGTATTTGGTAGCTACTTATGCGATTGTCCTCACACCGAGTTGGGTCAACCTACCTAACATTTTGATAGGACTTGATAACTCTGAAGGTTGTGTAGTTTTGAGTAATTAAAATAACATCAATAGTTACCCAGTCTTTAAATAGACACACTTACGAGTGACGGGTGGCTTTTTTAGTATTTTTCTCCCTTAACCATGCTATATTAATGAGTGAGAGGAGGAAAATTTCTTGTAAGAGATTGTAGCTATATGAATTAGGAGGTATTTAAATGAAGTTAACACAATATCAACGTCAAGTTTTATCGAACCAACATCAGATTCTATCTATGTTACAAACAGATGAGCATATGTCAGATTATCATGAAGAAATGCAAGAAATTTATAATGATGGATTTGAATATATGTATTTTGAGCACGGCGCTTATAATGATAATGAAGTTTTAGAAGAGGCAGAATGTCGTGATGTGTTTAGAATCATAAATATGTATGATGATTTAACATATTATTGGAATAATTCAGATAACCTAAAAGAAAATATTTCTGAATATGCAGTGATATTCCCTGGATTTGATTTAAATGACAGCATCGAAAGCAAATACTACTCGTTTGCGAAATTTTTAATTTTGAAACAAAATAGATTTCATGATACTGGAAAAATGATCCGTGAAGATATTAATAAACTAAATAGTCATGGTAGTGGCCCTGGGATTTCGGGTTACCTGGATATCCTCAATAGATATGAGGAAGTAATGGCTAATAGAAGTAATACCGGCGTTAGGAATGAAATGACATTAGAAGAGATGAAGGAAATCTTAAATAGATAGTTTTATTTGAAAGGAGTTGAGATGATGAGCAAGAAAGAAGCAACAGCGCAACAAAAGCTGTTTATTGATGAGTATTTGAAGTTAAGAAAATCTAATCAAAAGAAGGCAGCTTTGAATGCTGGATATAGTCCAAAGAGTGCCGAAGCTCAAGCTTCTCAACTTCTAAAGAATCCTAGGGTTCGGGCTTATTTGGACGAACGAGAAAGCCAATTGGAAAAAGAGTTACGGAAAGAATTTATGTTCGATGCTTTAGAGGCAAGGAAGGTCATGTTTGAAATCATGAAAGACGACATGACACCAGAGAGCGTTCGCTTGAGTGCTGCTAAAGATTTCCTAGACCGAGCGGGCTTTAAGCCAATTGAAAAGCAAGAGATTTCTGGTGAATTAAAGACTACAAATGCTTTTGCAGAATTAACTACAGAAGAACTGAAAAAGTTAGCTGATGGCTATGAATAAAACAGCATATATTAAACAACAATCACGTCTGGAATTGGCCAGACGTGATTTTTTCAGATTTTGTAATCTAGTAACGCCTAAGTTTTATAAGCCTAATCGTCAGTATCTAATTGATTTGTGTAATGACATGCAAGATTTTATGCATGATGATAACGATATTCTCATTTTAAATATGCCACCAAGGCACGGTAAATCTTTCACAGCTACCAAATTTACACAATGGCAATTAGGAATAGATCCTAGCAAGAAGATTATGACAGGGTCTTATAATGAGCGATTGTCCACTACTTTTTCAAAAGCAGTTAGAAATGGTATTCAAGAGATTAAAGGGGATGACGATATTTTAATCTATAACGACATTTTCCCCGATACAAAAATCAAATATGGCGATGCCAATATGAATTTATGGTCATTAGATGGTAGTCAGACGAACAACTACTTAGCGACTTCTCCCGGTGGTACAGCTACTGGTTTTGGTGCTGACTTGATTATCATTGATGACTTAATTAAGAACTCGGAAGAAGCTAACAATGCTATAGTTTTGCAGAAGCATCATGAATGGTTTACGGATACAATGCTATCGAGGTTAGAGTCTAACGGTAAAATCATCATAATTATGACGAGGTGGTCATCTAACGACTTAGCGGGATATGTGCTGAATGAATTACCTAAGAATGGTTACAAGGTCAAGCACATCAATTTAAAGGCTAAACAGGACGATGGCACAATGCTATGTGAAGATGTTTTGAGTTTAAAAGAGTTTACCCGTAAGTTTAAAACGATGTCACCGGACATAGCCAACGCTAACTACCAACAAGAACCGATCGACTTGAAAGGCGCTTTATATTCTGGTTTTAAAACATATCGAGAAAGACCAGAATTTAAAGAGATTGCTGCTTATATTGATACGGCTGACACTGGTAGCGATAATCTAGCAGGTTTTATCTACGGCGTTACGTTTGATGACGATGCTTATATCCTAGATACGATATACACCAAGGAGCCGATGGAAGTCACAGAACCGTTAACTGCTCGTAAACTGGCCGAAAATTCGGTCAATGTGGCTCATATTGAATCAAACAATGGTGGACGTGGATTTGCTAGAGCTGTTGAAAGGCAATTGCCTAATAATCGCACTGTTATTTCGAAATTTACACAATCTAAGAATAAGCAAGCGAGGATCTTATCAAATGCTACTTGGGTTATGGAACATGTTTATTTCCCAGAGAATTGGCACAACAAATGGCCAGATTTGTATAAAGACTTAATGACTTATCAAAGAGAAGGCAAGAACGCTCATGATGATGCGCCGGATGCATTAACTGGTATCGGTGAGAAGATGGGTGCAGGCATCGTAATCAAAACATATAAAGGTTTTTAAGGGGGTTGAAAATGGTATTTGTACATTCACGAGAAAAAGAAATCACACCAGAAGTGGTTAATGATTTCATCAAGGAACACCAAGCGATTGTTCCACGATATGATGAGTTAGCAAAGCTTTATAAGAGCCAAGCACCCATTCTAGAACAAGAAGATAAAGACGAATATAAGCCAGATAACCGCATTGTGGTTAACTTTGCAAAGTACGCTGTTGATACATTCAACGGCTTTTTTATTGGTATTCCTATCAAGATTCAGCACGAAGATGAAGAAGTAACGCAAATGGTAAACGACTTTATCAATCGACAGAACCTAGACGATGTGATTGCTGAAGCATCTAAAATGTCTAGTATTTATGGCAATGCTTTTGTATATGCGTTTCAAAACGAAGAATCAGAAACGTGTGTGGTGCATAATAGTCCGTTAGATATGTTTGTAGTGTACGACGACACAATAAGCAGAACACCATTATTTGCCGTTAGGTACTACCTAGACGAAGAAGAAACGATTGTCGGGCAGTTATTCACAGAAACATATCAACTACAGTTTAGAGCTGATGGTGAAAGCCTTGTCTTTGAAAATGAAGAAGCTCATTACTTTGGTATTGTTCCTGTTGTTGAATTTATCGAAAACGAAGAACGCCAAAGTTTAATAGAGCCAATTGAAACGCTAATAAATGCTTATGACAAGGCAATTTCAGAGAAAGCGAATGATGTGGATTACTTTGCTGATGCGTATCTATCAATATTAGGCGCTGATATTGGCGATGGCATGAATAGCATTCGAGATAATCGGATCATCAATCTGTATTCAACCAATGGCGAAATTGATGCACAGAAAATTAAGATTGAATTTCTAGACAAGCCTGATGGTGATACCTCACAGGAAAACCTATTGAATCGTATTGAGCGCTTAATTTATCAAACTTCGATGATTGCAAATATCAATGACGAGAGCTTTGGTAATGCTAGTGGTGTGGCTTTGAAGATGAAATTACAACCGATGACGAACTTGGCCATCATGAAAGAGCGGAAGTTTACAAAAGGTTTAAGCCAGTTATTCAAGCTTTTCTTTACTTTACCTACCAATGTACCAAGCGGTAAGAAAGACGAGTGGAGCGGTCTAAAATACACCTTTACACGCAATATTCCAGAGAACATTGCTGATGAAGCTTCAACTGCTGTCAAGTTACAAGGAATCGTATCAAAAGAAACGCAACTTTCTACACTATCGTTTGTGGATAATGCAGCAGAAGAAATCAAGCGAATGGAAGCTGAAACAGAACAGGAATCTTCAGCCGGTTATAATACTGATGAAAATGGTGATTTTATTGTTGATGAAAGTGGTGAATAGCCATGAACAGCAAGGAATATTGGGAACGGCGACAAATTAACCTTTTTGCTAAACAAGATAAATACGATGATAAGTTTGTGGCTAAAATGGCCAAAGAGTATGATCGTGTGGCTAGGAACATAGAAAAGGAAATCGCACAATATTATGCTAGATTTTCAAAAGATGATGTCATTGAATATCGTCAAATGGTTCAGCAATTGTCTGAAAAAGAGCGAACATTGTTATATCAAAACTATGATGCGTTTATGAATAAGCACACAGATTTACGCCATTTAATGCCTGTAAGGCAGTCTATTTATAATCTGAATAGGTTAGAGGGCTTACAACTTTCAACACAACAACGACTGCTTGAATTGGGCGTAATTGAAGAGTCAGAATTTAATAAAACACTCACAAAGGCTTATGAGAATGGTTATCTTTCCAGTATGAAAGGATTAGATAATGCTCAAGCCTTTTTTCGTGTAGATCCATTGGTTATGCAGGCGACATTAGACAACAAATGGCTAGACGGAAAAAACTATTCAGATAGGATTTGGGATAACAAAACAAAGCTTATCAATACACTGAACAATGAAATTCGAGACGGTTTAATTCGAGGGGATAGCTACGCTAGCATGATTAAAACATTGCGACACAGAACGGACGTTGGTTTAAGAGACTCAACTAGGTTAGTCCGAACGGAATCGGCGTATATCCTGAATGAAGCGAATGCTAAAGCATTTCAAGAAGCAGGTATCTTAGAATACGAAATAACTGCTGTTATGGATGCTAGAACAAGTCCAACATGTAGAAGTTTAGATGGTGAACGTTTTAGTTTTAAAGAGCGTGTTGTGGGTGCCACAGCGCCACCTTTTCATCCATGGTGTAGGTCTACAACTATTCCAGTTGAAAATAATTAGGAGCGTGATCCTTATGTATCTTGACTGAAAGGAAAGACTTTTATATGAAAACTAGAGTAAAGCAATTAGACACAAATCAAGAATTATGCAAGCAACACGATAATTGGTGGGGCGCACAGAACATTTACCTAACTAAAGACGATGTAGACCACTTGTTAAACGGTGGTTTTTTATTTTTTGATGACGGTGAATATTCGCACGGTTTGATATATGACGAAAAGGGTGATATGGATGAATATCCTTTGTGACAATTGCCATAAAGAGTACGACGTGGTTATGCGAATGGACAGAATCGGCGATATTGAAAAGAATTACTTTAAGTGTCCCCACTGTCAAACTGAATATATTACCGCCTGTATTGACCCAAGCGTTCGTAAAAAGCAATTGAAAGTCAAAAAGTTATATCAACAATTAAAATTGCTAAAAGATGAACAGAAAATCATCAAGAAAGTTAATCAGATTAATGATCTAGAATCTGAAATTAAGGTGGATATGGCGGAAATTAAGAATAAGTTAGCTGATAACTTTTAAAGGAGCGAGTAATGAAGATAAATATTTTAGGTACCGTGTATACGATTATCAGGCACGACAAAGATAACCCAATCAGAATTAAAGATTGTGACGGCTATTGCGATTATAGTGTTAAAGAGATTCACTTAGCTGAAAAGGAAGGATACGAATGGGCCGATGTTGACGGTCACTTCGACAAAGTTCTACGACACGAATTAGTACACGCATACTTATACGAAAGTGGGTTGAATATTGAATCGTGGGCTAGAGATGAAGAAATTGTTGATTGGATGGCTATTCAGATTCCGAAAATAGCCGATAAATATAAAGAATTAGAGATTTAATCCATTAGCCAACACTAGTGGTTTTTATTTTGCCCAAGCATTGAAGGCATTAAAAGCTATGGATACGTGCAAGCATTTATTCACGATAAAAGATATGGAAGGAGTTAAATACAATGAAATTCAACTTACAATATTTTGCTGAAGACAATGAGCCAATCGAAAACGGCGGTGACCCAGTAGATGAAACAATCAACAATGCAGAAACGGCTGATGACAATGAAACTCCGGAGCTTAAATATTCAGACGAAGATGTGGATAAGATTGTTCAGAAAAAGCTGGCAAAAGCCAAAAAGGATAAAGAAGCCGCAGTCGAAGAAGCCACCAAGTTAGCAAAAATGAACGAGGACCAAAAAGCAGAATATGACCGTGAACAGTTAGAAAAAGAATTAGCTGAATTGCGCCGGAAAGATGCTTTTTATAACTTGTCAAAAGAAGCCTCAAAAATGCTAGCAGAACATGACATTACGGCTGATGATGAATTGCTTCAAGTAGTAGTCAAAGACGATGCAGAAGGCACTAAACAAGCCGTAGAAAGCTTTGTCAATCTATTCAATGCCAAAGTTAAGGAAGGCGTTAAACAAGCGCTAGCAGGCAATTCGCCTAAGTATCCAAATACTGGCAAACAACTTACAAAGCAACAGATTATGGATGAAAAAGATGCAACTAAACGGGTGAAATTAATTCAACAAAACCCACAACTTTTTAAACAATAAGGAGAGATAAATTATGGCAGTAGAACCAAACTTAACAACAGAATTAGGAACAGCATTATCAATTGACTTCGTGGAGCAATTCGGGCAACGTTTCCGTACGTTACAAGAATTATTAGGTGTACAACGTACATTACCAATGGCAGCAGGAACATTAATCAAAACTTACACTTCATCTGTGACATTAGACGGTACACAAGTAGCGCCAGGCGATATTATTCCATTATCTCAAGTTACTTTAGAAGATGGACCATCTCACGAATTGGAATGGGATAAGAAACGTAAAGCCGTAACTATGGAAGACATCCAAAAATATGGTTTTGATCGTGCGGTTACATTAACTGACAACAAATTAATCAATGAAATCCAAAAAGGTGTACGTACTAAATTGTTAACTCAATTATCTACTGGTACAGCAACTGCAACTGGTACAGGTTTACAACAAGTTATGGCTAAAAACTGGGCAACAGTTACAGCTAAATTTGATGAAGATGATGTTCAAGTGGTGTCTTTCATGAACCCATATGATGCCGGTGATTACTTAGGGAATGCAAACATCTCTACTCAATCAGCATTCGGTATGACATACATTGAGGACTTCTTAAACAACCGTGTTGTATTCATGTCCGCACAAATTCCAGAAGGTACTGTTTACTCAACTGCTGACGGGAACTTAGTTGCAGCATACGCATTGATGTCTGGTGGTCAAATTAACCAAGCATTTGATTTCACAACTGATTCAACTGGTTTAATCGGTGTAACTCATGACATTAACAAACAACGCTTACAAGCGGAAACAGTAACTGCTTACGGTATTGAGTTATTTGCTGAACGCTTAGATGGTATTGTAGTCGGAACAATCGCACCAGCAGTTTAGGGGGTTAATCTATGAACAAGGTCATTAAAGCATTTGTGGACAAACAGGACGGTGGACGACTTTATGAACCGGGGGTAGGTAAGACCTATCCTCGTGAAGGTTATGAGCCAACTGCTGACCGCATCATTTTCTTGCGTGATAACGGATATATTGAAGCTTTAGAAGTTGAAGAAACTGAAGCAGAAAACCTCGGTGCATTAACCAAAGCTGATTTATTAAAATTGGCGAATGAAAAAGGTATCGAAGCAACTGATAAAAACACGAAAAAGGAAATTATTGAAGCTTTAGAAGCAGAAAAGTAGGTGATTAAATGGCACTTACGTTTGTAAAAGATCGCGTGATTATTCGAAAGCCAGAGCTTGAAGGAAGTCCGGTATTAAATGAACTTGTAAAAACAGCGTCTGACCGAATTAACATTCGTGTGGGCGAAACTGAATTGCCAGTTGAGCTTGAAACGGTTGCTGTTGAAGTGGTTTGCGCCTTGCATAATCGTATGTATTACGAAGGCATCAAATCAGAAAACGCTGATACATTTAGCGTGTCATTTGTAGACGATGTTTTACGTGAATATGAAACAGATTTACAGCGATACCGAGAAAAGAAAGCGAAAGATGACATTGAATATCGTGGAGGAGTGGTGAATTTCTTATGAGATTTAAACCACTCTTTTTATATTCAAATCAGTTAGTTGGCGAAGATGAATTATTTAACCCAATTTACGATTTAGTCGAATTTAAAGAAGCCACAGGACGGTTTACTACATGGACAGAAAAAGAAGTCGCTTTAGACGTCAGAAACGTGACTACAACGAGCCGAAAAATACTGACAAGGGAATCACAAGTAAACTTGCTTATAGCCTCTAGAATCGAATTTGAAGGCAAATTTCATAACATTAAGGAAATCATCGGTGACGATACAGACCGTTGGCGTATTTTAGTGGTTGACCGCTATGGAAGTGATGAACCGTGAACATTGAATGGCATGGCGTTGAAGCGCTAAGCAAAAAGCTGCTTGAAAAAAGTGAAGCTGATTTTGCAGAAGTTGGCAGAAAGAATATCCGTGATATTTATTCACGTTCGCAAAAGAACGCTTATAGCGGTGGGAATGTACCCGCTGAAGGTGGTACACCGGTAGACACAAATGAATTGCGTATGTCGGCTAAGTATCGTGATGATGAAATGGGCTATTCAGCCCCTTATGCACCTCATGTTGAGTACGGTCATGTGACTAGAAGTGGAAATTTCGTTCCCGGTCAATACTACTTGAAGAAAAGTGTCGATGCACAACGTGAAATTTATAAGCAAGACTTAAAAACCAAGCTAAAGGAGTGATAGCGTGTATCAGAAAATGAGCTTTACAAGCATTATCGCTTCAATTATCAAGCAAGTGCGAGTAAATACAGGTCTACCATGCTATGACAGCGTACCATTGAATGCACAGAGGCCTTTCTATGTTGCAGAAATGGTGGGTAGTTTGCCTGAAAAAAGCAAAACAATGATGAAAGACCGCTATCAAGTCGTCATGCATGTATTTGCTGAAGGTGGTTCATCAGTACCGATTTATAATGCCATTCAAAAACTTGAAGAAGCGTTAACTGTTGATATTGAGTTGCCGGATGATTACGAAGTGACGTTGCAAATTCCGACTGGCGTCAATCAGACTATGGATCAAGCTGACGGCAGTAAACATGCTGTTGTTGGCTTTGATTTTGTTGTATTTAGCGGATATAAAATGAAAATTTAAAGGAGAGATAAAAATATGTCACAAGAATTAGAAACACAATTAAAAGGACAATTGAACAAAGCAATTGCAGGTAAAGATATTCTCTTATCTGTATGGGATTCAACTGGATCTAAACTGATTGCGGTCGCAGGTCAACAAGGATTAACGATTAACCGTGATAAAGACACCATTGAAGTAACTTCTAAGGACTCACAAGGTTGGAAACAAAACATTGTAGGTTTCAAAGAATGGTCTATTGATAATGACGGGGTTTACGTTCGTGACCACGAATCACACGGATTGATGAAAGAAGCTTTTGACGGTGATGACCCAGTATTAATTAAAGTAACTAACCAAAAGGCTAAAACTGACTTATTTGGCGGTTTAGCATTAGTGACTAGCTATCCTATTGAAGCGCCTTATGATGATGCTGTGACGTACACAGTGACCCTTACAGGTACAGGGGCATTAGTTGATTTAGAAGATACACCATCACCAGAACAAGTCTAGGAGGTAATACATGTTTACGATTGATGACGTAGTTTACAATTTAAAATTTAATAAACGCAAACAAATGATTATTGAAAAACAAACAGGTAAGTCCTTAATGGCTGAATTTAACCAAACAAACGGAATGGTTTCGCAATTAACGTTGCAAGCGATGTTTACCGTTGGTTTAGTTGAAGAAGGGGAAGACAAACCTGTAAATGGACAAAAAGCGATTGATATTTATGACAAGGTATTAGATAACAACGGTTATCAATCATTAGTCACTGCCACTATTAACAAATTTGTGGAAGATATGGGTTTTTTATTCCGCTAGATCTGATTGAATCAGAAATTACAAGCAATAAAGATCTTACACCAAGGGAAATAAAACTAATAGAACTAGCTAGCGACTTTCAAAGTGAAATGGAGCTAGCTTTTTTTGTTGTCGATTTGGGGATGTCCTTATCAGATTACCGGTCATTGACTGAAGCTGAAAAGCTTTTTATCAAAAAACGGAGTGAACAAAAATTCATCCACGATACAACTTGGCATAGAAACGCAACGTTAAATGCTGAAGCTAATATCAACCGTGGGAAAAACAAGAAGTTTATTGACCTATTTCCTAAAAATAACAAAGCAGACTTTGAATATAACAACAAGGCAATTGAAACCGTTCTGGAAATGGATGCAACTCAAGGTAAGTCGTGGGTTGACAGGATTTTCCAAGCGAACGGCATGCAATTAACAAATAATAAAGAAAGGAGCAATTAAATGGCAGATTATGTTTTAAGCGCTAAGCTGACGGCGGATGCTAATGGTTTTTCTAAAGTATTTCAACAAGCAAATCAGCAACTGACCAATTTATCAAAAGGTGTGCAAAATGCCGGTCGTGAGATTACTGATTTCGGTAAAAATATGACCATTACAGGCGCCGGAATGACAGCAGGGTTCACTGCTCCTTTCTTAAAAGCAATCAAGACCACAGGCGATTTTGAATCCTCTATGACCAAAGCGGGTGCTATTGCGGGTGCAAGTTCTAGTGAGCTTGATAAAATGACCGAATCAGCGCTTGAATTAGGTGCATCAACGTCACTAAGTTCCACAGAAGTTGCGGATGCGATGACTGAAATGGCCGCTAAAGGTTTTGATGCTACTCAAACAATTGCAGCAATGCCCGGTGTAATTTCAGCCGCTGAAGCTTCTGGTGAAGATCTAGCGTTAACTGCTGATACTGTGGCTAGTGCATTGAATGGTTTTGGTCTTGAAGCTGGCGAATCTGGACGTGTTGCGGATATCTTAGCAATGGCGGCGAATGCAACTGCAGCAGGCGTTGGTGATATGGGTAATGCGTTTAAATATGCAGCGCCTATCGCTAACTCACTAGGTATTGATATTGAAGAATTATCAGCTTCAATCGGTATCATGACCAATGCAGGTCTTGAGGGCGGACAAGCGGGTACAACGTTAAGGCAGGCTTTATCTCGTTTAACGAAACCAACAAATGAAGCAGAAACGGCAATGGAAAATCTTGGTTTTTCCGCAGTTGATTCAAATGGTAATTTCAAAGATTTAACCACAATTGTTGGCGAGTTGAACTCATCAATGGATGGAATGACTGAAGCACAGAAAATGGCAGCATTGTCTACTATTTTCGGCACTGAAGCGGCTTCTGGTATGAATATCTTGTTAGCGGCTGGTCAAGAAGAATTAGCTGGTTTAACTGCTGAATTAGAAAATTCAGAAGGAGCTAGTGCGGATGCGGCCGCTCAAATGAAAGATAACTTGAACGGCGCTTTAGAAAATCTAACTGGTGCAATTGAATCAGCAACTATTTCAATGATGAGTAAGTTAACGCCATTTCTGCAAGACCTAGCGAGTTGGACAACTGGTATTGTTGAACAATTCAACGGCTTGAGCGATGGAACACAAACACTCATTGCCTTTGGGGCATTAGGAATTGCTGCATTAGGCCCATTGTTAACAATCCTAGGTGTAATGACCATGGGTATTGGTGGACTAGTAACGGCAATTGGTTTCTTAATTAGTCCAGTTGGTCTTGTGATAAGTGCCATTGTAGCTTTAGGGGCGGTATTTGGTAGGCAAATGGCCACCAATGAAGCCTTTAGGACAAATGTATTTAGTGTATTTGAAGCGATTAGAAGCAAGGTTACAGAAGTGATCAATACCATAATTCCGATAGTGTCAAATCTATGGTCACAAGTTCAACCAGTGCTTGAAAGTTTTGGATCTAGTATTTCAACTATTTTCCAAAATATTGCACCGAAAATCATTCCAACACTACAGAATTTAGGTTCACAGATTTCAACTGTGTTCCAAACGGTGTGGGGTATTATTCAAGCAGTAGCGCCTATATTTACTACACTATTTACCAGTATTATCAATGGCTTTAATTCTGTAGGTGGTGCAACTAGCGGTTTTGGTATCAATCTAAGCACCGTTTTAATCGGGGTTAGTCCATTAATAAAAGGGATAATTTTATTGTTCCAAAACTTTGGACCACAAATTGTGAGTGCTTTCCAACAAATCGCAAGCATGGTAATTCCAGTAGTGGCAACAATCGGTACTGCATTAGGTCAACTTGCAGCGGCAGCCATTCCAATGCTAACACAAGCAATGGCCAGCTTAGTACCAACAGTCATGTTGATTGGTCAAACCTTTATGGCGATTATCACAGCAGTTTTACCAGTTGTAATTTCGCTATTTAACCAGTTAGTGCCAATTGTTATGCAGTTGGTCATGGCGTTTATGAATGTGGTAGCTCAAGTAATGCCATTGGTTGCAACTTTAGTGAGTGCTTTGCTACCAGTAATCCAAAGCATCATACAAGCAGTGATGAACGTGGTTACAGCAGTTGCCCCAGCGGTAATTGCGATAATTCAAATGGTTGTTGCAGCTATTAATGCGATGTTACCAATTATCATGTCTATTATAACGATTGTGGTCCAAGTGGTGTCGGCGGTAATTGCCACCATTTCGCCAATTGTCGCTTTTATCGGAACTGTAATTTCGGCAATAATGTCAGTGATCACGCCAATCATCGTGTTTGTCGCTGGTGTAATTAGTTCCGTAATAGCAGTTATTACGCCAATTATTGCTGTTGTCACTGGGATATTTAACACAGTTTTCACGGTTGTAAGTGGTATTTGGCAAAACATTATGACCTTTATCGGTTCAGCAATTAATGCCATTGGACAAATTATTAGTAGTTTAACTGGTATTATCGGCGGTGTATTTAACAGCATTTACAGCACTGTTACTGGCACCATGCAGAATGTATCAAGCGCAATCACAAACGTGTTTAGCGCTATTCAAAATGCGTGGACAGGGTTGCAAAGCTTTGTTAGTGGCGTATTCAGTGGTATCGGTAGTGCGGTTCAACAATTAGTGAATCAAGTTAAAGGCTTCGTGAATGATGTTATCGGCGGTGTTAATGCTGCAGTTGGTTTAATCAACAAGATTCCCGGTGTATCAATCGGTACCATACCTTACTTGCAACATGGTACAGATAATTGGTCCGGTGGTTTTGCAATGATGAACGAAGGTGGCCGTGGTGAGTTGGTTAACTTACCGAATGGTGCCCAAGTAATTCCACACGATGTCAGCATGCGCTATGCCCGTGAAGCTGGACGGATGAACGCTGATAACACTGGTAGTAAATACGTATTCAGCGGAACAGATACAAGTAGAATTGAAAGCTTGCTAACTAGAATTGCGGAAAGTGGCTCACAGATTGTCCTTGATACAGGCGAATTTGTAGGGGCTACATACCCACAATACGATAGAGTAGGCGGAAGTCATGCAAGTTTAGTAGAAAGGTGGGGTGGATAATGGAACAAATCATTGAAAAGATAAATTTTGGTGAATTTGATAGCCAAAAACGTAAAATGCACTTGTTAGAACGGTCCGCCCCAACACCAGCTAGAAAAGAGAAACGGGAATCGCTAGCGTATATGCAGGGTGATTACGATTTTTCTGGACTAGACGGCCAAGAGTATCACGAATCTAGAGAATTATCCTACACCTTTTACGTGTTAGAGCGTGATTATGATTATCGTAAACATAACCAAACAGTGATTGAGAATGAATTGATGAGATATGGAGAAATGCCACTATATGACAGCTATTCAGTTGGATATTACTACCATGCTAAATGTATGGGGGTGCGTGTGACTGATGATCACTTATCCAACAGATTAATTATCGAAATTACTTTCAAAGGCTATCCATTCAAAACAAGTATTTTACCTGAAGGTCACGATCTCGTGGCCTTTATTAATGTTGACTTGGACGTACGACAGTATAATAGCTTTGAATTTAAGTCTAATTGGAGTAATTTCAAGCAATTGAATGTTGGCGATATGGCTACCTATGGCGCATGGGCAACTCAATACTATGATCCGAATACCTCAACTGGCGGTGGCGCTAGCATTAATCCTAGATTTCATGGGATTACATATAGAATTGTGGATAAGATTGCGGTAAATATCTCTGATTTAAGGCCATCTAGATATGCTTATAAGCTAGCTAACTATGATGGCTGGCTACTAGAACAGGATATATTGCAAGCTCAAACGGAATTTTTGGATATTATCCTAGTAAATTCTGGAATTATTGATGTACCACCTAAAATCACAACCAACCACTCGGTTACAATTGTACGTGACAATGAAATTTACAACTTAATGCCCGGAATATACAAAACAGAACAATTCGTTTTAAAATCTGGTGAAAACAACCTGCAACTATATATCCCTAATGTTACTTTGAAGATTGATTTTACCTGGTATAAGGAGCTGATTTAATGTATCGTGTGACAATTTACGATGGACCAGATGACCCAGTGGGGGAACTTATCCATATGGACGGTGCTAAAGTTCGGAAAGCTCCTTTTAAGCTGAATTTGAGAAAAGAAGGTATTGATGATGTTTCAATCAAGATGAATGTCAACAATCCCGGATGGCATAAAATGCACCCAAAACGTACACTGGTTGAAATTTACAATGAACGTACTGGCGACTATATTTTTAAAGGTAGAGTATTAAAGCCCACAAGAAAAATGAATGAAACTGGCATTTTTACGAAAACTTTTGCTTGTGAAGGCCGATTGGCCTATTTGCATGATTCTCATCAATCTTGGGAGAAGGTTCAAGATACAAGCATCTATAACTTTTTCAAAAAGTTAATTGACAATCATAATCGGCAAGTTGAACCTTATAAGCGTTTTAAAGTTGGTCGTGTAACGGTCAAAAACAACACTGATAACGTTTATAGGTATATCGGATATGGTAGCACCTATGATGAGATTAAAGAGGACTTAATGGACTCTCTAGGCGGATATTTGCAGTTGCGCGATGAGCCAGACGGCACCTATATTGACTACCTTGAGGAAATTGGGGAAGTTCGAGAAGAACCTATTCATTTAAAGAATCGACTGCAATCTTTTGAAAGTGAAATTGACCCAACTGAAGTTATCACTAGAATTCGAGTGTTGGGTGCAACGATTGATGACGAACCAGAAGAAGGTGCTGAAGAAACACAAGCTGTTAGTAGCCCTAGAATTACCATGGCTAGTGTGAATAATGGTCTTGATTATATTGTGGATGAAACGCTAGAAAATGAATTCGGTATTCAATACGGGACTATCATTTATGATGACGTCCGTGAGCCTACAACACTTTTAAATCGTGCCAAATCGTACAGAGATGCACAGCAGTCAGCCAAAATAAGCTATTCAATTACAGCGTTGAACATTGACTTAATTAGGACTGACGTTGAAGCTTTGGTTCTAGGGAATACTTATCCAATTATGGCCAACATTGAATTTAACACAGTTGATTATTTGCAGATTGTCGAAATGACCATTGATTCTGAAAACTTACAGAAAAACCAGATAACAGTCGGATCTACATTCAAGACTTTAACGCAATATCAAGCGCTGCAAGCTAAACGCCTAACACAAGTGTACACGCTGAAAGCAACAGTTGATAGGCAGTCTAGACAGTTGAATTTAGTTTCTTCTGGTCAAAAGCAACTTTCGGAACTGTACAATGCCGTTTCTGAAAATGCTGGTAAGGTACCAGATATTGAGAAACAACTAAAACAGATTTTAGAAAGCCTTGAAAATGGCGGTGGAAGTGATGTTGATGAAAACGGATATGCGACCAACAGAGTTTTCCCAGTCGACTACACTCTAGGGGGCGTTAACTATTTCGTACGAGCAGGTAAAGCAGTCGGCTCAATTGAGTACGATATGACGTACGGCATGCGTGACGGTGTGCTTCATAGTGGTCATGATATTGGTACTAATGGAGATAGAAACTACACAGCTCACGCAACGACTGACGGAGTTGTCCGTAAGGCTGAATTTATGACTGGCGGAATTGGTAATGCGGTGTACGTGGAACATACTGCTGATGGATATTGGAGTAACTACATGCACTTGAAATCGATAAGTGTGTCGGTTGGTCAGACAATTAAATCTGGTGACGTAATTGGTGTAATTGGCGGTACTGGTGGAGATTATGCACCACATTTACACTTTGAAATTAGCCCTGATGGAAACTTCCACAGTGGTGGAAATACAGTGAATCCGCAGAACTACTTAGGCATTACGGTAGACAATACTACAATATTACCTAGACCGGTTTAATTACTGGTCTTTTTATTCTAATTAAAAGGAGCTGATAAATTTGGCAGATGAACAATACATACCCTTGAGCGTGCTTAGATCATATAGTCCGCATCCCGATAAATTGGATTTAACTGGACTTACTCAAGATGAAATTACTCACGGCATTAAGTCGAGTAAATTACCAGACTATATTCGATATAAGCAATACTTAACTGATACCAACGAGGCTTTAGCTCAACTAGCTGAAATGATTATCCAATTTGCGGTCAATTTAGGTTTAGACCCAGACCAGACATTAGATTGGGCAAGAAAATTACAGCAAGCATTACCGCAATCGGAGTTTGATAGTTGGGTAGCAACACTTCTTGATGGTGGACCATCTATTTTCATGAACACTTTAAGCGAACTACAAACGACTTACCCAAACGGAGCTGCAGGGGTCGCTTTAGTAAGGGAAACTGACCCAGCTAAGATATATGTTTGGAATGGTACAGCATGGGAAGATTTTGGTGACTATCAAGGGATTGAGATTAAAGATGGTGCCGTGGATACGCCGAAATTAGCCAACAATTCGGTCACTTACGAGAAAACGGATTTTATATACACGCCAAAAAATTTACTTAAAAAACTTACTTACTCAGTTAACTATATGTGGTCAGTTAATAGCTCTGGTATTACCAAGACAAAAATTGATGGCTATGTTTCGCTAGAACCGATAAATGTGAGCGGTGAGAGTAATCTATACCGAAGTGTGCCGTCAAGCGTCATTTACATGGACAAGAATGGTAATAATATCCAAAGTGAAGCTACGAGTGTAAATTCTCCTGCTGGTGCAATTACCATTCCTAGTGTTGCGGAATTGGCTTATATTTCGCTAGCTACAAGTAACTTGGAGAGTGGACGAATTTTATTTGGTACAACCGATATTAGTTCAGATGTAGAAGAAGTCACACTTTCTGATGATGTGAAAATAGAAGGTAGTTCTCTAATATCCGATGTGGACGGAAAACTCATAAAAACTAAAAGCTTAAAACCTGAAAAATTAAGTTTTCTCGAGTTAGCTACGAGTCCTAATCTTTTTGATGGCATGTATATCCAAGGGAAATATTTAGACGGATCGCATACAATCTTAAACACAGAAGGTAGAATTATTGTTCTAGACATTAAACCAAACGTTATATATTCTGTAATTAATCCAAATAAAGCTTTGGAAAATGGTGTTAATTACTTTAAATTAGCAACGTCAACCATGACTGCAGCTCAAATTAAAAGTCATATTGGTAATTTAAGTTTAGATGGTTCTGTTCAATCAGGACCAATTAATGAAAATTACTATCAGCTTACGAGTGATTCGAACGATAAATCAGTTGTTATTCAGGCTTCTAGGTATACTGATGCTTATGTCGAAGTGTTGGAGGGCGCATACACAGAGCCACTATATGATGGTTACAACCAAGAAAAATATCAATTTACCAACGACATAGTTTTACCATCTTCAGAAATTACTGAAATCTCTACTAAAATAAATGTGAATGCTACGGACACTGAAATTACAGTTAAAATTGCAGACACTATATATACTTTAACGCATGGACAGATACCATTTTCTGACGGCGGTATTACTCAAAATTACGATAGCTGGCGGATAACCGACTGTAAGGTAAAAGGTCAGTCGATTGTAAATAATGGGGCTTGGGAGACTGCAATAAGTCTAAAAGATTTACCAGACTTCATGGGTACGATGCACGGATATGAAAAATGTACGAATATTATACTGTTTGTCGATAATAAGAAGGTCACAACTGGGGAATACAAAGCTGAAAAGTTTGAATTCCTAGTTAAAGGATACTTAATTAAACAAGGTACACAAGATGACCAATTTTTAAATTTCACACGCCACTATATTTTTGCAAATAATGAATTGCTATTAAAACAAAGATTTGAGTGGCTAGAAAACTTAGAAGTTGTATATCCGTATGTATCTATGTTGCCAATTAAACCGGAATTTTCAACATCAGTAATTAGAAATGATGAATACACAGAATATGATTTGTCTACTGTTGATACTAGCTTGCCAACACGTCAAATGACGGCAGGCGTGTCGGAAATTAAAATATTTAGCGATTTAACTGGAGTGAGTATGAGTGTGGACGTTGATAATTTTGATAAGATGCGTAATTTTATTAATCAGCAACATGACTACAATAAGGTTTATTGGTCATACTCGGCTAAGGAAATGGTAAGCGTAGGAACTGTTTGGAACACCAAAACAATATGGAACATTTTCTAAACTATGCTATATTATAGTAAAAGTTTGGGAGTGGGTTATTATGACATCAGAAGAATATGTAAACCAAGTTAACCGATTAATGGATCTACAAACAACATACCTTAATATATTTTTATGGTTTCTAGGTATTGTTATCGCTATTATATTAGCTTTGCAATGGTGGTTAAACAATAAACAAATGGAACATATAAAGGTACTGACCAAACAAGAAGTTATAAAAGAAATAGAGGAGTCTTTAGGAGTCTCCAGTATTGAAGAGTTTAAAAATTACGTAAAAAAACAAGTTACAAATCTAAAATATGACATGCATAACCAAGTTGGAGATATAGTAAAAGAAAGAGATAGAACTGATGCGGCTCGTTTATATTACGAACTGATACCGTTACAATACGAAGAAACTTTCCTGTGGCGTATACCATTAATCATAGATGCTTATAATACCTATATTTCTGACAATATTCGTAATTTCAATTCCTTTGTAAGTGATATTTCTGGTTTGATAACAGTCACTCAGAATGAAGGAAAGTTAAATGAAGGTGTAAACTCTCCGCACATTGACATAATAATTGATAGGCTAACAGAAATAGAAAAAGGATTTAATGAAAAATCAAACCAGTTAGAACATTTAAATAAATTAATTAAAATGTATAAGAGATTTGAAAAGTAAATTAACGAACTAAAGGTAGTCGCTCATCCGGCTGCCTTTTTATTATGCACAAATTTAGAAAGGAGCGTGAGAAATGAAGAAATTTAAAGAGCATGTAATTTACTACTACAACTCATATTGGCTAGCTTTAATTTCCATTGCGTACGGTTGGCAATTAATAGCCCACCCAAACATTTTACAAACCTATCGAGTTTATCAGAAAATTCGTGATGTATTCGATCACCGGTTTATAGGCGTATTTTTTGTGGCACTTGGAGCGTTATATGCCATTGCTACAATGTTAAATCTAAAGAAAGTGAAAAGGGTAACCCTCCCTATTTTCAGCTTTATTTGGACGTTTTTTGGCTTTAGCTTCATTCTAAGTGAGCCACCTAATACGGTTGGAATACTGACCTTAGGTGTGGCACTTTTAGGTTTCGGCATATCATTAAGAGGTGATTTTAAGGATGGATAATTTAAACCCACTTTTAATCGCCATTGTACCAGCTTTTCTTACATATCTTGGTACGAAATACAAGTTCCAAAACGAGCGTGAACAGTATGCCAGCAGTGCTTGGAAAGAATTGTATGACGAAACTAAGCAACAATTAGAGGAAAACAAAGTCCGCATGGATCGCATGCAAGCGGATATGACTGATTTGCGAAAACAAATGGACGAAATGAAAACCAAGCACGCCAAAGAAGTAAAAGAGTTGGAACATCAAAATGCTGAACTGAAGGAAGAGAATAGACAACTGCGAGTTGAAAATGGAAATTTGAAAAATCAATTAATAGAAAAGGAGCGTTCAAATGAAATTAAGTAACAAAACTTATGACGTGCTGAAATGGCTAGTGTGGGTATTCCTACCGGCATTAGGAGTGTTTCTAGGTGTATTAGGGCAGTCCTTCGGTTGGGCTAACACAGATACAGCACTAACTATTTTAACGGCATTTACGGCATTTTTAGGCGCTATTACAGGGGTGTCTAACAGAGAGTTTAACAAGGAGGACTAAATATGTCTTACACAATCCAAAAGGCCTTAACCTTAATTAACAAGGGGACCAAAGGCTTGAACAATCCACAATGGATTATCGAACACTTTGTGGGCGCAGCAGGTCAGGCTTGGGGAAATGCTAACTACTTTAAATCAGTGTATCGTGGGGCTTCGGCACACTACTTTGTTGACCCTAATAACATTGTACAAGTGGTTGAGGACGATACACCAGCATGGCATGTTGGAGATGGGTATCGTACTGGTAAAGGTGCTTACAACGGTTACCATGGTTATGGTGCTACAAATAACAACTCAATCGGTATTGAGATGTGTCAGGACGTTACCACTGGTAAAGACGTTTGGCATTGGGAATTTGACCCTGAAACTATCAAGCGTGCCAAGTGGCTAACTAAGCAATTACAAGCTAAGTACAATATCCCTGACGAACGTGTTATTCGTCATTATGACGTGTCTGGTAAATTATGCCCCGGTAATTGGCAATGGAACGATTGGAAAAAATGGCGTGAATTTAAAGCAGAATTAGCAGGATACAAAGTTGCAGAACAAGCGACAAACGCCACTCAAAATGATGGCTATGTATCTGTAACCGCTAAAATGCACACTGTACAGACTGGCGAAACGCTGGGTGCGATTGCTAAGAAATATGGCGTTACAGTTGATAATCTAGTGAAATGGAATAAGCTAGAGAACCCTAACCTTATTTTCCCAGAATCAAAACTGTATGTGGCTAATCCAGCAACCACTACGTCAACTGGTCAACAATTACGTTTACCATCAAGCGCTGATACTTGGAGAGTATATAAAGCGAATGGTCCGTACACTGTGGGTAACGAAGTTCATCTACTAACACCATCAGCTTTTGGTGGTTTAACTTATGACATTTTAGGTAACCCAGCTCCACACGTCTACTTAATTAAGACAGGCGTTAGAGGTACGGTAGCTATTTATGCTGGACCTGGTACTGGGGCATCAATTACTGGTAAAGGTGGTAGCGTTGCTAACACAAATAAGAAACTATACTTACCAGCAAGTGCTGATACTTGGCGTGTATATCGTGTCAAAGGACCTTATACAGTTGGCAACGAGATCCATCTATTAACACCTAAGAAATTCGGTGGTTTGACTTATGATATTGTGGGTAACCCAGCGAAAGACATTTACTTAATTGATACAGAAGTCAAAGGACGAGTTGCGATTTACGCTGGTCCAGGTACTGGTGCAACAGTTAAATAGTAGTAAGGAAACAGGGTAGTGGATTAAGTGTCTGCTACCCTGTTTTTTTGTTTTAAACATGTGTCCTCTTTCTTTTTACATAAATTTGTTTTATATTATATAAAAAAAGAAAGTGAGTTGGTCTGATGTTTGGTAATATTATGTTAGCAGAACAGATAAATATGAATCAAGGTAACTCAGTATTTTTAGAAAAACCAGGAGCAGTTTTTTCAGCATTAGCTTTTCCTGCATATATCTCCATGGATGCATTGCTAACTTTAAACGGCTTTGAGGTTAGCAAAGAATATAATCTGAAAGTTATTTTAAGTAGAAATACGGATAGCCAAGTATTAGTTCAAGGAAATTTTTTTATTGAAGATGAAGTAAATATCCGAGCAACAACTTCTACTAATGTGATTAATTTGAGAAAAGTAACTATTCTTGAAGAAGGAGTACAGCAATTAACGGTATTGATTGATGATGAGGAAGTAGCAAAAGCAACTTTTGATGTAATACAAGATAAGTTGGATTAAAAATTATGAACCAAGATGATCCAATTCAAAATCAATCTTACGTTGTTGAAAATGAGTTAAGTACAAACACGAGTTCTATTGACAATAACAGAGCATCATTAAAATCTATGGATGATATCGGGACAGATGGAACAAATCGTTGGGATTATACGAGTACAGATGGTAAGGGTGAGAGCAGTGTTATAGCTGCGGCGAACCGATTTCCAGACTCAATAAATCTATCTAAACAAAATCTTGATAATGAGAGGGGTGAAAAAATGAGCAACAATAGTAGTTTTGATTTACTGTTCAAAGAATTAAAGGATGATATGAGAGAACGTGAACAACGTTCCGAGAAAAGATTTGAAGTGCAACAGGAACTCTTGTTAAACCAGATTGATAAAAAGATGGATAATAAGTTAAATGGAATTGAAAAACAGTTTGAATCATTAAATGAACAAATAAAAGATACTAAAAATGAAAATCGATATTGGTTTATTGGCTTAATTGTTGCCATAATTGGATTGATATCCCCTATTATAGTTGCCCTCATTAATATTTTGCCACAGATGATGAAGTAAAAAACTTATTGCTTACTTAAATATGTCGCCCCCTCGCTCCTAACCGAGTGGGGCATTTTTTTATGCTATAATTTAGCCATCACAATAAAAGGTTGGTAAAGACATGAAGTTAATTTCAACAACACCAGTAGAGGAAAATTTTAGTACGCCAGCTTGGTTACAATCGATTGGTTATAAGCCTAACATTGATTACAGTTTGCTAGCGGAGTGCTATGATAGTCCAGCGTATGCAATTTACAAGTTAGATAATGATGTCTTTACTACCTACACAGCGGTTGCGGTATTTGGTAATTTATACATTTTTGAGATGGATAAAGGCAGCAGAGACATTGAGCAAGAGTTTGAACAGGAAATATCTACATTAATATAGAAAAAGCCCCTATAAAACGAGGGGCAAAAAAGTGGCAAATATTTTTCTCTTTTCTATCTGTGGTGACCTGTGATAAAATTAAAAAGTTGATTTTATGCATTTTCTACTTATAACGATGTCTAGTTAAAGCTTTCATCAGTATCAGTTTATCCAGTAGCTGCTGAATAATTTGATATTCAAAGAGCGCTTGAACTTAAGGTTCAGGCGTTTTTATTTTGCCCGAAAAAAATCCTATTATGAGTCTAGAACAGCTTAGGCTAGCGGTCCTATTTAGGCAGAAAGACAAGGTGGATGTATCTGTGATGGCATATCGTATGTTTTAGGACGGACTATAGTCGCAATGATTGACAGGAAGCCATTCTTCGTTGAAAATAGGTATGTAGTAGGATAATGAGAGAGAGGAAGTACTATGTCAGTAGAAAATATCAACCAATTATTTGGTGTATTGCATGACTCAACGATTTTGATTCAGGAAGCGCTAGAGTTTTCTTACCTAGAAGCTTTATTTGAAACTTTGCAAAATCTTGCTGATGGCGAAGTGCAACAAATCGACCAACGACCAAGTGATGAAGAAGCTGAGCAATTGAGAGAGATTTATAGCAATATCAATCTCCAAGAATTCGAAGCTGAAGACATTCGTAAGGCGGTTCAATTTGCCTTTATTGAAGGGGAAAAAGCTGATCAATTACAAGCTAATTACCATATGACACCTGAAGCTATCGCTGTTTTAATGGGCTATTTTGCCACTAAACTGGTAGATCAAGGGCATTTAGCTGACAAAGCAGATGATACTGAGATCACCTTCTTTGATGCGACAATGGGGACTGGAAACTTGTACGCCATTATTTATAACGCTTTGAAGGCTTCTGGTTATAAAATTCAAGGATTCGGCTATGATAACGATGACTTAATGTTGTCAATAGCGGACGTTTCCACCCGTCTACAAGATATCCCAGCTAATTTATATTTAGGGGATTCATTACAAAATCTGATTGTCCCACCAAGTGATCTAATTGTAGGTGACCTACCCTTAGGCTATTATCCAGTGGATGAAGTAGCTGACACCTATTCTTCTGCGAAGAACCGTGAGGAAGGGCAACATGCTTTTGTTCATTATTTGATGGTAGAACAAGGATTACGTTACCTGAAACCGAATGGTTGGGGTATTTATATTGTGCCTGCTGGCCTTGTCCAAGATGAAAATATTAAGACCTTAATTGAAGCCATTGGTGAGCATGGTTATTTTCAAGCTTTACTGTCGCTACCAAGCAATCTTTTCAATAATGAGAAATCTAGAAAAGCCATTTTATTAGTGCAAAAAGCGGGCGACAAGGCTAAACAAAGTGAGAATGTACTTGTTGGTGAAATTCCGGACTTGAAGAGTAAGGAAGAATTGCCTAAGTTCTTGGGGGCTTTTGAAAACTTTCTTGAGAAAATGAAGTAGACTTTGAAATAGCTACTTTGCAAAAAATGCATTTCACAGGGAATAGAATACAAATGTCTTTACCATAACGAAACATGTCATGTTATAATGAAGTATATTAAATAATATTGATTTAAGATTAAAGGAGAGAAAGCATGTCTAAAGTAATTGCTGTAAACGCAGGTTCTTCTAGTTTAAAATTTAAAATTTACGAAGTGCCTAGCGAAGATGTTGTAGCGTCAGGTCAAATCGACCGTATTGGAATCGGTAACTCTAACATTTCTATTAAGTATGGTGAAGGCCAAAAATTTGAGGATGTTAAAGATATTGATGATCATGAAGTAGCTATTGAATTCTTATTAAATCAATTAAGCACTTTAAACATTATTACTAGCTATGATGAAATCTCTGGTACTGGTCACCGTGTGGTAGCTGGTGGAGAAATATTTAAAGAGTCTACGTTATTAGATGATGAGGCAATTCAAAAGATTGAGGATTTAGCAGAATTTGCGCCTCTACATAATGGACCAGAGGCTCGTGCTATTCGCGCTTTCCAAAAAGTATTGCCTGGAAAACCTGCTGTCGGAATTTTTGATACATCATTCCACACAACAATGCCTGAAGTAGCTTATTTATATTCTATTCCATTAGAGTACTATGAAGAATTTGGTGCTCGTCGTTATGGTGCACATGGCACTTCACACAGATATGTAGCAAATCGAGCAGCTGAACTAATGGGTAAACCAATTGAAGATTTAAAAATTATCACTTGCCATTTAGGTAATGGTGGTTCAATTACTGCTGTAGATGGTGGAAAATCTGTTGATACTTCAATGGGCTTCACACCATTAGCAGGTATTACAATGGGGACACGTTCTGGTGATATTGATACATCTCTAGTTCAATTTTTAATGAAGAAATTGAATATTACTGATATCGATGATATGGTCTCTATTTTGAATAATAAATCTGGTTTATTAGGTTTATCAGGTGTGTCATCCGATATGCGTGATGTTGAAGATGCAGCTGATAATGGCGATAAACGTTCGCAAACTACTCTAGAAATTTTCTACGATCGAGTACGTAAATATATTGGTCAATATATTGCAGTTATGGGTGGCGTTGATGCCGTTGTATTTACAGCTGGAATTGGTGAAAACTCAGGACGTACACGTGCTGAAATCATTGATGATCACATGGCATTCTTTGGTATGAAGATCGATGAAGCAGCAAACGATACACGTGATGAAGCAAAAATTTCTAGCGAAGATTCAAAAGTTGCTATCTATACGATTCCAACGGACGAAGAGTTAGTAATCGTTCGCGATACTGTACGTTTAGGTAACATTAACGAATAATCAAACATTTTCCAAAGGACTCAAGTTGTCTCTGATTAGGCAGCTTGGGTCTTTTTTTATCAAATTATGTAATTAAATTTCATTATAATAAATTTTTACAGGATAACTCCTAATTTATTGAAAAAATATTTCAACGTGCTATAATGAATTTGTATTAAAACGTTTTCAAGCAAAAAGAGCGCAAGTTAAAAGCTGAATGAGGTGAGTATATGTATGGTTTTTCCGTATATTTAAATGAAGCAATTGACAGTGATCACATCGAGCGCATGGTTGCTGCTGGTTTTACTGGTATCTTTACATCAATCCATATTCCAGAAGATGATCCCACCGCCTATCTAGATCGGATGCAAGACCTTGGCGCCATTGCGAAGGCTTATGACTTGTCGCTAGTTGTAGATATTTCAGGGACCAGCCTCCATAAAATTGGTGGGTCATTTGAAGATATCAGGCCAATCATTGATCTAGGGATTACGGGTTTGCGGATTGATTATGGCATTGGATTTGAAACGGTAGCTCGTTTAAGTCGTGAAATTCATATCGCTTTAAATGCTAGCACGCTGACTGAACAAGATTTAGAGCAACTCCATTATTATCAAGCAGACTTAAATCAAATAACCGCCTGGCATAACTACTATCCAAGGCCCGAAACTGGCTTAGACATGGACACCTTTAAACGCCACAACCGGTGGCTGAAGTCGACGAGTCTTCGGACCATGGCTTTCGTCCCTGGTGATGACAAAATGAGGGGGCCAATCCACGCTGGCTTGCCGACGGTTGAAGCCCACCGAAGCCTGCATCCTATGGCGGGAACCCTAGATTTAATCACTAATGGCTATATTGACGATGTCTATATCGGTGATCCAGCAATTTCACGGGAAGTCCTTTTTCAATTTAAAGAATATATTGAAAAAAACCGGATTTGTTTAAGGGTGGAAAGTGCAAGGGACGCGGTTGCTGAACAAGTGGAATGGATTTTAGGCGACCACACTAATCGGCAAGATGCGGCAGCTTTTGTGGTTAGGAGCCAAGAATCAAGACGACAATTAAGGTCAAATGACCCAATCAAAGCAGTGAATACTAGTGCGCGACAATTTGGCGCTATCACTGTCGATAATGAAGGCTACGGACGCTACCAGGGAGAAGTACAAATTTGTAAGGTCGATTTACTAGAAGATGAGAAAGTCAATGTGGTTGGACGGGTGACTCAGGCAGATAGAGACTTGATCGCCTTCATTGGACCAGGACAAACATTTAAATTGTTGCATAAGTAATGGAGGAAAAGAGATGAGTGTAGAAATTAATCAGTTAACGACTGAGAAGCGGCATCCAAATACGATGCATTTGGACCAGATGTCAGTTGGTCAGGTACTTGAGCTGATGAATAAGGAAGACCAACAGGTGCCTGAAGCGATTGCGGAAGCGCTTGGACAAATTGAAGCGGCGGTTGAAATGATTATTCAGACTTTAAAAGCTGGCGGCCGGTTAATTTATTTTGGGGCCGGAACGTCTGGTCGCTTAGGCGTCTTGGATGCAGCTGAGTGTGTACCGACTTTTGGGGTCTCACCAGACTTGGTGGTCGGCTTGATTGCGGGTGGTGACAAGGCCATGGTTGAAGCGGTTGAGGGCGCTGAGGATTCGCTGACCTTGGCAGAAGAAGATTTCAAGAAGTTGAACTTAAATGCCAATGATACAGTTGTTGGGATTGCTGCTTCGGGCCGAACGCCTTATGTCATTGGTGGTTTGAAGTATGCGCAAAGTGTTGGGGCCAAAACAGTCTCAATTGCCTGCAACAAGGAGGCAAAAATTAGTGGTTATGCCCAGATTCCAATTGAAGTGGACTGTGGACCGGAAATCTTAACTGGATCAACCAGACTAAAAGCGGGGACAGCACAAAAGTTGATTTTAAATATGTTGTCAACGGTATCGATGATTGGTATCGGTAAGGTCTATCAAAACTTGATGGTGGACGTGCAAGCGACCAATGAAAAGTTAGAAGAACGGTCAAAAAGGATTATTATGGCAGCAACTGAATGTACTTATGAAGATGCAGCAAGCTATTTTGAAGCTGCCAATCAAAATGTCAAAGTCGCCATCGTGATGATTTTAACTAATTTAGATGCGACAGAAGCCAGCCAAAAAATTACAGCAGCCAATGGTTTTGTTAACCAAGTAATCAAATGATAAGGGGATGGGTATCATGGCTAAAACAAGTAATGAAGCACGTTTAGCACAAGCAATTTACCAACATATTGGCGGACCAACTAACACGAGTAAAGTCTACAACTGTATGACTCGTGTTCGGATAAACATCAAAGATGACCAACAAGTGGACATGGAAGCCCTGAAGCAAGTTGAAGGGGTTATGGGTGTCGTTGAAGATGGGGACACCTTACAAGTGGTTGTTGGCCCAGGGACGGCAGCCAAAGTAGCCACTGTCATGGCCGACCAAGGGCATGTCCAACAAGGGCGTCAAGTTCATGAAAATCTTGATCAAGATTTAACTTCAGGGCGTTCTGAAGCTGAACGAATCACTGCAGAAAATAAAAACAAACAAAAACAAAAGAATAATACACCTTTTAAACAAGCACTAAAAGTCATTGCCTCTATCTTTGTGCCTTTAATTCCTGCCTTTGTCGGGGCCGGTATTATTGGGGGAATTGCCTCAATTATCCAAAATATGCTGACGGCGGGTGCATTAGAGCCGGGTATGTGGGACAACATTTTTCTTGTCCTTAAAATCCTTCAAAACGGGTTATTTGCCTACTTAAACATCTACATTGGTATTAATGCTGCCCGGGTATTCGGTGCAACAGAAGGCCTTGGTGGGGTTGTCGGCAGGGGTTACTTATTTAACTGGTATGTTACCTGAAGCGCCACTGCCAAATATCTTTACAGGTGGCGACTTAGCGGCTGGTCAAGGTGGAGTCATCGGAGTTATTATCGCCGTTTACCTATTGTCACTAGTTGAGAAAGGCTTACGTAAAGTCATTCCGGATGCCATCGATATCATTGTGACCCCAACCATTTCCCTATTAGTTGTTGGGATGATGACCATCTTCTTGATTATGCCGATTGCAGGTTTCGTATCCACTTCACTTGTTGGTGCCATCAACTGGGTATTACAAGTAGGTGGCGCAGTCGCCGGCTTTATCCTTGGGGCAAGCTTCCTTCCGCTAGTAATGTTTGGCCTGCACCAAATCCTGACCCCTATCCATATTGAAATGATTGCGGCTACAGGTAAGACCGTACTACTACCAATCCTTGCTATGGCGGGTGCCGGTCAAGTAGGTGCCGCCTTCGCGCTTTGGTTAAAATGTCGCCAGAACAAGCAATTAACCAACATTATTAAAGGGTCTCTACCAGTAGGTATTCTAGGTATCGGTGAACCCTTGATATACGCGGTAACTCTGCCCTTAGGTCGTCCTTTTGTTACAGCCTGTCTAGGTGGTGGAATCGGGGGTGCTGTCCTTGGGGCAATCGGTGGCGTTGGTGCTACTGCCATTGGACCATCAGGTGTCGCCTTAATTCCATTGATTGCTGACGGACAATGGCCAGCATACGTGATGGGTCTTGTCGCAGCTTATATTGGTGGCTTCATCCTGACATACTTCTTCGGTGTGCCCCAAACTGCCCAAGAAGCCAGTGAAATTACTGGATCGCCATCAAATACCATGGATGGCTTAGACAATTTATAGTAAGATATGAATAAGTGGAAAAGGGCTGTCAACTCCTTGCTGGCAGCCCTTTAAATTTGTGAAATGATAGACGATAGAGAGGTGCCAAGATGGCAAGAAATGTCCTTCAAACAATCAACGAAATGCTGAAAGACTTACCCAAATCTGAACAAAAGATTGGTCAACTTGTTTTAGAGCGGCCAAAAGATGTTATCCAGATGAACGCGACCGAGCTCGCAAAAGAGGCCAAGTCAAGTCCAGCGGGGGTTATCCGTTTTTGCCGTTCGATTGGGATCAGTGGCTTTACCGCGTTAAAACTCGCTTTATCTGCACAAACAAGTCAAAGAGGCGATTTAAACTATACGGATATTGATGCAAACGAAGGTCTAGATACCATCAAAGAAAAGCTGGCAACCAATGCCAGTGTAGTCTTCGCCGATACCAATGTCAGTCTTTTAAACCAAGATATCGATCAAGTTACGGACTGGATTATGGCTAGTCCAGTGGTCTTTTTATATGGACTCGGTGCATCAAATATTGTAGCCCAAGACTTCCGGCAAAAATTTACCCGGATTGGTAAGCAAGTCATGGTGACCCAAGACCAACACGAACTAGTCGCAGCCATGGCCATTGCCCCAAAAGATTCACTATATATTGGGATTTCCAATTCAGGTGAAAAAGCTGAAGGAACCAGAGTCATAAAGATGGCCAAAGAACTTGGTTTAAAAACCGTTTCCTTAACTAAAGCGGGTGCCAATACTCTTGCTAATTTAGCCGATATTCCCTTACATACGGCCGATACCAAGGAGGCTTTGTTACGGAGTGGGGCAACCATTTCCTTGTTAGCCCAGCTTTATGCCATTGACCTGCTGTTCTTTTCTTATATGACGAAAAATTATGACACCCATGTTCAAAACTTAGCCATATCTAAAGAAGCAACCACCGCAATCGACAGCTTTTACCAAGATTAAAAAAGAGTGCTGAATAACGACAGCATATATTTAAAACTGAAAGTAAATTTATGCTAGGTAGACTAGTTCTTTTCCAAAGTGCTAGTTTTTTTCTTTGATCATTTAGTTTGGCGAAGAGTGGTCATTTTTCAAGGGGATTTAATCGACTTTTAATGAAGGGCAAAATTTGCTATGATGGTAGGTAGAAACTTGAAAGAGAAAGGATGAAGACGGTTGCTAAAAATATATGGCTTAAAACAATGTTCCACAACACAAAAGGTGAAAAAACACTTGGAAGACCAAGGGTTAACCTTCGGGGAAATCATCGACATCCGTGATCAACCACCCGTGGCTGAAGAAATTGCCTGGGCACTGAACCAAGTAGAGGGTAAATATACAAAAATATTAAACACATCAGGCGGTTTGTACCGTGAATTAGGCTTAAAAGACAAGCTAACCGATATGTCAGAAGAGGCATTTTTAGACTTACTGTCTGAACAGGGCATGTTAATTAAACGACCACTAATTGTTGGCGATGAAGTCGCTACAGCAGGGTCAAAAGTCGATTTTCTGGACCGGATCTGGTTAAGCAAATAAGGCTAGGAAAATAAGGTTAAGACTAGAGAAATTATAGGATAAAGATTCTTGGAGGGATTTTATTTGGAAATTGAAGCCTTAAAGGACTTAATTGCAGGGCAAGAAAGCGACATGTTCGCCTTTTTAGAAGAATTAGTGAATACAGAATCAGGAATTGACCAAATTTCTGGTGTCAATCAAGTGGGGGCAATTATAAGCCAATGGTGTGAAAATATTGGCATGACCACCCGGACCATTCCCCATGACCAAGCAGGGGACTTGTTGATTGCTGAATATAAAACAGCTGAAAACAAGCACCAGAAACCCATCGTTTTATCTGGGCATATGGATACTGTCTTCAATGCCGGTGTAACTAAAGACCATCACTTCCGTATATTATCGGATAAACCAGGATTCGCCAAGGGTGCCGGCCTGATGGACATGAAGGGTGGCATCGTCATCGCCATGTATGTAGTGAAAAACTTGATTGAAATGGGCTATCAAAAACACCCCCTAAGTCTAATTTTGATTCCGGATGAAGAAACCCTCCACCGGTATTCAGATACCCGCCAGGAAATGATTGGAGAATTACAGGACGCAGCCTTAATGCTGAACTTTGAACCCACACCAACTTTTGATGAAATTGTGGTCGGCCGTCAAGGTGGTATGATGATGAACGTAACCGTCAAAGGTGTCCAAGGTCATTCCGGTATGGAAGTTGGAATCGGCCGGTCAGCGGTTGTGGAGTTAGCCCAGAAAGTCGTTGCCCTAGAAGCCTTAACCGATATCCCGCGCAAGAAATTGATCAATTGCGGCATTATCAATGGGGGCGTTTCTGCCAATACGATTCCAGGTACTGCCAAAGGAAACTTCTCACTGAGATTCCCAAACCAGACCATTAAAGAGGAAATTATCGCGGACATCGAACGCGTTATTGCTGAACCCTATATAGAAGATACAACGACCAAATTTGAAATTGAATCTGGCGTAGATGCCATGGTTTACACCGATAAAGTCGATCAATTAGCAGACCATTACGTAGCCACGGCTTACAAAATGGGTTATGGTCCTCTAGCTAAGGTCGAAAGCCAAGGTGCATCCGACGCCTCTCTAGCATCTCTTGTAGACATTCCCGTTGTTGACGGCTTGGGCATTGTGGGGACAGGTGCCCACACCCTTGAGGAAGAAGCTGATTTGACCTCACTTGTACCAAGAGTTGCACTATCTATTCAAGCCATTTTAGATTTATAATAAACTAAGCAAATCAAATAACCGCCAACCAGGAGACATGACATCGCCTAGTTGGCGGTTTATTTTCTTTGAATGAATCTTTTGCTGAAAATTTAGTCAGCACTTTGTTCATTGTCTAAATTCGTACGAACTACTAACACATCACATGGGGCATTACGAATCACATATTCAGAAACAGAGCCGATAAATAAACGCTCAACAGCATTTAAACCAGTCGCACCAATCATAATTAAATCTGCTTTATTTTCTGGCGCTAAAGTATGGCAAATTTGGTACTTGGCGGAACCATAATCAATCACAGTTTCCACTCGTTCAATCCCTGCTTTTAGTGCTTCTTCTTCATAATCAGTTAACATGACTTTAGCACGTGTCGTCACGGCTTCAGGAATGACCTCATTATACATATTTGTTGTTTGGAAAGCAGAGGTGTCAATGATATGGGCAACAATTAGGGTAGCATTGTTACGCTTAGCAACAGCTACAGCCTTTTTAAACGCTAATCTTGACTCGTTGGAACCATCAATTGGGGCTAATATACGTGAATATTCTTGATACATTTTCCTCACGCTCCTTTGTACTTATTATACCACTTAAAAAGTATAAAGTAAGCGCTTAAGTATCATTTAGCAGTTATATAGATAAAAAAATGAAAAACAGCAATAATGATTGACTTTGTAGAAGGTTCCTTCTCTTACCTTGTATCCTACGTGATCGAAAAATGGATTAATACAACAAATTTAACCAAGGTTGAAAAAAGCCTGTATTAATAAAAATGTAAGGGCTTGCTAAACTAAAGCTATCAAATAAATAAGGAGGCAATTAGATGGCTGATTGGTTAAATATTGAAGGTAAGGTGTTAGTAGTTACGGGTGGTTCCTCAGGAATTGGTCGGACTATTGTAGAAAGGTTACTAGCGTTGAATGTAAAGGTGGCAAATCTTGATATTTCGGATAATGGACTGACACATGAAAAACTATTATTCGTACAAACAGATGTAACTTCTGCTTTAGCTGTAGAAAATGCTGTAAATGAAGTGGTGGCAACTTTTGGAACGATTGATGGTGTCGTGAATAATGCTGGTATAAACATTCCGAGACTTTTGGTAGACTCAAAAGATCCACATGGTAAATATGAACTAGATGAAAAAACGTTTGATAAGATGTTAGCTATTAATCAGAAAGGTGTATTTTTGGTTGCACAAGCGGTAGGAAGAGTACTTGTAAACAAAAATGCTGGTGTAATTATTAATATGGGTTCAGAATCTGGTTTAGAAGGTTCGGAAGGACAAAGTCCATATGCAGGAACTAAGGCAGCTGTTTATAGTTATACAAGATCATGGGCAAAAGAATTAGGTAAGCACGGTGTACGTGTTGTCGGAATTGCGCCAGGTATAATGGAAGAAACAGGTTTAAGAACGTTAGATTATGAAGAATCATTAGCTTATACTAGAAACATCACAGTTGAAAAATTAAGAGATGGCTATTCTAGTACATCTACTACGCCACTGGGTAGAAGTGGAAAACTAGAAGAAGTGGCAGATTTAGTAGCATATCTATTTTCAGATAAATCAAGTTATATTACTGGTGTGACAATTAATGTGGCTGGTGGAAAAACTAGAGGTTAGGATGATTTGAAATGGCAATTATTAATAGATGGTACCAAATTTTACAAATTATGAATAACTATCAAAGTATAAAGCAAAAAGAATTGGCTGATTTATTAGAGATTAGCCGTCAAACTTTATCCAAAAATATCTATCTATTAAATAATGAGCTAGATCAAATTGCATCAATCAGTACTGAAGATGGCGTTTATACTTTAGCTGTTTTTGATATCAATGAATATGAAAAAATACTAGCAGGAAAATTAAAAAGAGAAAGTGATTTTAACTCTACAACTAAAAGAATGGCGTATATTTTAAAACGGTTAATTGGACAAGAAGAAATAATTACGATTGATCAACTCTCGGAAGAAATGATGGTTAGTAGGGGAACAGTTTCAAATAATATATCTACGCTACGAAAAATTATATCTGATTATGAGGTAGAAATTATTGGAAAGACTAACAATGGCTTAGTAATTATTGGTGAAGAATTGGACATACGCCTAATTTATGTTAACTATGTCATGGAATATTTCCCACCTGAACTAGTAAATGATTCTTTTAAGAATTTGTTATCTTCCTATTGTCATAAGAATGATATCCCAGCCCATATCACGAGATTGTTAACGAGTGTAATAGAAGTAAGTATCTTAAGAGTTAGAAATAAACAGTTGCTCAAATCTATCAATCCTTATTATGAGAATTTTATAAAAAACACAGAATTTTTTGAATACATATATTACCTAATTGAAGAAAATTTTGAAATATCTTTGAGTGCAACTGAGATGGACTTTATTGTTTACCCGCTTAATGTGTTTAACCAAGGTAGCGGGATTAAAAAAGTTTATAACATGAACAAGACTAGACATTTATTTAATCAAATAATTGAAAAAGTAGAGCAAGTATTTTCAATATCTATATCTAAGGACCAGTTTTTCGACATCATGCGATATCACTTAACCCATCTCACTAACAGGTTAGTTATGCAGCTGGATATGAACGATTTATTTTTTGAAGAAGTTGCAGAGAGATATCCTTCCTCATATGCGATTGCTGAGGAAACATCAAGAACAATTGCAGATGTAGTAGGTAGAGATGTTCCTAAAGCTGAAATTAATTATTTAACCCTATATTTTGAAATGGAACTTAGTGGAAACGGTGTACCAAATAAGCGACATATAGCAGTGATTTGTCATACGGGGATGGGAACGGCCTTGATCATTAAAAACCAGCTACAAAAAGTAATCGGACATGATGTTCATGTAACAGCATACTCACAGCAAGAAGTTTCCGATGAAACGTTGGATAAATATTTTGCTATATTTACAACAATACCATTAAGAACAAGAAATACTAAGGTGCCTGTTATACAGATGAATTCTATAGTGAATGATTCATTTGTTAAAGAACAGTGGAGAAAGATTGAGAAAAACTCTCTAATTTCTGATAAAAAGTTGGAACTTGTTATATCTAAAATCTCTGCCAATTCAAATTATCTAGATCTTATTAACCAAATGTCCGAGGAATTGATTGAAGCAAACTTGGTGGATGATAATTTTAAGGACAGTATTTTAGAAAGAGAAAATATGAAATCTACTATTTTTGATCCTACAATTGGCATGCCTCACGCCTTGAATTTCAAAAATAGAAAGATAGTTTTAAATTTTGGGAAATACGATAAGGATACAAATGATATTCCAAAATTTGTCTTTCTTTTAGCAATTCCCAATAATGCAGATGAAGAAATTAATAATTTACTTTTGGATGTTTACGATTTTATTTTCAGGATCAGTAGTGATTCGAATTTGATTAAGAAATTATCTGATGTTGATTCCGAAGACAATTTACGGCAAAGAATAATGGAGGACTAAATTTTATGGACAACATACTGATCGTAGGCCTAATAATGTTTTGTGCGTTTGTACTACAGACGATATTTGGATACATACAAATTCGAAATTTCAACAAAATATATCAAAATATTAGAAGCAGAGGAAAAGTGGCAATAGGACGTAAGTCTGGAAAAGTTCGAGCAGGTACTATTGTTTTCTTTGGTATCAACGATGATGGTCAAATTTTTGATGCTTATTTAATGCAGGGAGTAACTGTATTATCTAAATTTAAACAAATAGACCAGTATGTCGGTCAAAATCTACATTTTATTGATAAACATCATCCTTTAGTCCAAAAAGAAAACAAACTCACTCAGTTTGCAATGGAAAATGCACGGGATTTATTCGTATTAGTGGATGCAGGTAAATACCATGAACCAGAGACTACTGGTCAAGTAGATAGAATGATGTATATGATGAATGTTTACAAATCAAAATTAGTTAGTAAATTGAACGGGAGGATATAAGAATGAATTATATAGTTAAATTTGCAGAAAGTTTCATGAACCTATTTCAATCAGGAGCAGATACCTTTATTGGCATGATGACTTCAATTGTACCGCTGGTATTAATGTTAATGGTAGCGATGAATGCAATTGTTAACTTCTTAGGTGAAGAGAGAGTGGAAAAACTAGCTGAAGTATCCGCTAAAAATCCAGTAACACGCTACTTAGTATTACCATTTGTTTCAGCTTTCATGTTAGGAAATCCAATGTCGATGACTATGGGACGATTCCTACCTGAATTTTATAAACCAAGTTATATCGCATCACAGATGCAATTTTGCCATACTAGCAATGGTGTATTCCCTCATATAAATCCGGGAGAACTATTTGTATGGTTGGGGATCGCACAAGGGGTAATTGATTTAGGATTAAATGAGATGGACTTAGCAGTACGTTACTTATTAGTTGGGTTAGTCATGAATTTCATTGGTGGATGGTCAACTGACTTTATTACTGAGCGACTATGTAAATCTCAAGGTATACAGTTGAGTAAAGATGCTAAAACGGTAGTGTAAAGGGAGGAATTCATTATGACAACATACAAAAGTATTAAAGTTTCAAAAGGCAGTGGTGGCTTTGGTGGACCACTTGTTATTACACCGACAGAGCAGAAGCACAAGTTCATTTATGTAGTTGGTGGTGGAGAACGACCTGCTATCGTCGATAAAATTGAAGAATTAACAGGTATGGAAGCTGTTAATGGATTTAAGACATCTATTCCAGATGACGAAATTGCTTTAGCAATTATTGATTGTGGTGGGACTTTGCGCTGTGGTATTTACCCTAAAAAGGGTATACCAACAATAAATGTCCTTCCAACTGGTAAAGCTGGCCCCTTAGCACAGTATATTACTGAAGATATTTATGTTTCAAAAGTAAGTAATAGCCAAATTGAATTATATCAAGAAAGTGAAGAAGGACAGCCACTTGTATCAGAGGAAACTGCATCGCCTCATAATAAAGATGAAAAGAAACCTACATATGATACTAGTAAAAAAATGACCCAACAAGGCGGTAGTGGTATTATTGGGAAAATAGGTTTAGCTGTTGGTAGCTTTATGGCTACAATTAACCAATCTGCTCGTGAAGCAGTGCAAACCATGTTGACTACTGTGATTCCATTTATGGCATTCGTATCTTTAATTATTGGGTTAATTCAAGGTTCGGGAGTAGGTAAAATCATCGCGAACTTTATGGCACCTTTAGCTGGTAATGTATTTGGCTTGATTGTTATTGGTTTCATCTGTTCAGTTCCGTTTTTATCACCTTTATTAGGACCTGGAGCCGTAGTATCTCAAGTAATTGGTGCATTAATTGGGGTTGAAATCGGTAAAGGTAATATTCCACCTCAATTAGCTTTACCAGCATTATTTGCGATTAACACACAAAATGGTTGTGACTTCATTCCAGTTGCATTGGGGTTAGCTGAAGCAGATTCAGAAACGGTAGAAGTAGGTGTACCTGCAGTACTATACTCTAGATTTATTAATGGTGTTCCCCGTGTTGTAGTGGCTTGGTTAGCAAGCTTCGGATTATATAAATAGAAAGGAAAATTAAATTGAGTATTTATCAAACTAAAATTTTAAATATTGGTCCAGAAGCCGAAATATTTAAAGAAGAGAAAATGATGATTTTATTTGGAGATGATGCGCCAGCGGACCTAGCAGATTATTGCTATGGAATTGAAAAGGCTAATCTTTCCGAAGAAATTCAAGTAGGACAATATGTTGTAATCGAAGGTCATGAGTTCCAAATAACGGCTGTTGGTAATGTTGTGAATAAAAATTTACAAGAATTGGGCCATATTACGATTAAGTTTGATGGAGCGGTATCGCCTGAGTTGGCAGGAACATTATATGTGGAAGATAAGCCTATTCCAAATGTTGAAAACGGTTCAGAAATCTCAATAGTGTAATTGTCTGAAAGGATGTATAGCTTGAAGAATATATTTTTTGATATGGACGGCGTTATTACAGACTCCGAATACACATATTTAAATTCCAAAACGGAGATTCTTAAAGAAGCAGGATTTGATAAAGACATATCTTATCAATATCAATTTATGGGAACCACTTACGAATATATGTGGCAAACTATGAAAGATGAACTTGGACTACCTTTGAGTATTGATAAATATATTAAATTGATGAATCACAAAAGAAAACTCATGATTCAAAATGATGGTGTGAAGGCCATTCTAGGGGCACAAGATTTTATAAAAAAATTATCAGATGCGGGGTTTCAAATGGCTGTAGCTTCTTCTTCACCTAAAAAAGATATCAACCATGTGATGTCCAGTTTAGATTTAAATGATCATTTTAAATACCTGGTAAGTGGAGAAGAAGTTGAAAATTCTAAACCAGCACCGGATGTATTCTTACTTGCAGCAGACTTACTAAACAGTAAACCAGAAGATTGTGTAGTGATTGAAGACACGAAAAATGGTGTGTTAGCTGGAAAAGCTGCTGGTATGTACACAATTGGGTTCAACAATCCTGATTATCCTGATCAGGACCTGTCAGCTGCAGATCAAATCGTAACTAGTTTTAAACAAATTCCTATCGATCAGTTCAGATGATTTTAAGGAGAAGCAAATGAGATTAATTATTGATTCGGCAAATATTGAAAAAATACAAGAGTACGTTAAATACCTTCCTGTTGAAGGGGTTACTACTAATCCTAGTATATTAAAAAAAGAAGGAAAAATTGATTTTGCGCAGCATATCAAACAGATTAGAGAAATCATAGGAACCGACAAATCTATGCATGTTCAAACAATTGCCAGTGATTATGAAGGGATTTTAAAAGATGCTGAGACAATTCAAAGATTAATCGGGGAAGATACATATATTAAAATCCCAGCGAATAAGGACGGACTCGCAGCGATTAAGACTTTGAAAGCACAAGGGGTTAAGATAACGGCTACTGCCATTTATAATGAAATTCAGGCAATTCTAGCAACTGAATTAAATGCTGATTTTTTAGCGCCATATGTGAATCGGATGTCAAATTTAAATACTGATCCTTACCAAGCTATTAGTAATATTTATGAAAATATCAAAAGAACTGATAGTGAAACTAAAATTCTGGCAGCCAGTTTTAAGAACGTTGATCAAGTTCTAAAGGCAAATTTAGCAGGTGCAGAATTCGTCACAGTTGGCACGGATGTTGTTGATGCATTTTTAGCTGATGCTAATATTAATCATGCTGTGACTCAATTTAATAATGACTGGAACGACATACATAATAAATTTGAAATTTAGAGAGTAAAATCCTCGGTGCTAATGCTCCAATATTAGTTCCGAGGATTTTTTCCACAACAAAAAAGGATGCGATAAACGCATCCTCTAAAAAGTTAATTTTATAAAAGAGCTCCGTTATGTGCCGTGATGAGATCTATCTGTATTGAACCCGCATTGATATACAGGTGGGAACCACATATCTACTTCAACAGTCCTCGTGATGAGGCGTTATATCCATAAACCTTGGCAGTTCCCTAGATAGCTAATTGTTCGGTCAACACATGTAAAGAAATCGCGAACACTACAGAGGAATTCTTCTTATAAATATCATACAATCTTTTGAGGGAAATTTCAAGTTTTAGGGCCTGAAAAAGCCGACAATTACTATAAATTTAATATTTATAAGTGATTATTTACCTTCACGTTTACGGCGGTTTTCAGCTAAAGCCCGCTCATAATTCCCAGTGTCTCCTGCTTCGTAATACCGTCTACCAACTAGGGTATCTGGCAGGTATTGTTGGGCTACCCAGTGGTTAGGGTAGGCATGTGGAAACTTGTATTCATTGCCGTGACCTAATTTTTCAGCGCCTTTATAATGCGCATCTTTTAGGTGTTTTGGAATGATACCAGATTTACCAGCCCGCACGTCAGCAAGGGCGGCATCAATTCCTTGAATGGCCGAATTGGATTTAGGCGATAGGGCTAAATCGATAATGGCATTGGCTAAAGGAATCCGAGCTTCTGGTAGGCCTAATTGGTTGGCCGCTTGAACTGCAGCTACCGTTCGTTCAGTTGCTTGTGGGTTGGCTAAACCAATATCTTCGTAGGCTATGACTAATAATCGCCGACATAAAATAGTTAATTCACCGGCTTCAATTAAGCGTGCTGCGTATAAGAGGGCAGCGTCCACGTCGCTTCCGCGGATAGATTTTTGAAAGGCTGAAATGACATCATAATGCATGTCTCCATCCGCGTCGTGGGAGAATGATTTCATCTGCATGCTTTCTTCCGCGATATCCAAAGTAATATGGATACGGCCATCCGCATTTTCATCTGTTGATTTAACGCTTAGTTCTAGGGCATTTAAGGCCGACCGCAAGTCACCAAAGGCTGCATGGGCAAAGTGATCGATAGCATTGTCATCAATGTCAACTGGAAAACTGCCTAATCCGCGGTCACTATCGGTTAAGGCCCGTTCTAAACCAGTTTTAATATCTGCTTCATCCAGTGGTTCTAATTGAAAGATTTGGGCCCGAGACCGGATGGCTGGACTAGTGTTAATAAAGGGATTTTCAGTTGTGGCCCCAATTAAAGTAATCAAGCCTGATTCCAAATGGGGTAGTAGAAAGTCTTGTTTTGTTTTATCTAGTCGGTGAATCTCGTCTAGCAATAAGACGATACCGCCAGAAAATTTAGCTTCCTCAACGACCGCTTGTAAGTCCTTCTTGCTATCTGTTGCGGCATTTAACTTTCTAAAGGCATATTTCGTTGACCCAGCGATGGCTGAGGCAATAGACGTTTTCCCAATGCCCGGCGGTCCATATAGGATCATGGATGATAATTGCATGGCTTTTACCATTCGGAAAATGATTTTGCCTTCTCCAACCAGATGTTGTTGGCCGACAACTTCTTCGACTGACCGCGGTCGCATGCGAAAGGCTAAGGGATTGTTTTGTGGCATTTAACTGGCTCCTCTCTTGACTATACTCCCCTTAATTATAACATAGGTGATGCAGGTTAGCGAATATACGTTCGTTTTCCAATAAAAAGTAAGACAGAAAAATGGTCTGACAAGCACATTAATGATAAAATAAGTCGAACAACCATTGCTATACGGATGGTAGAAGAGTAGATGAGGAGTTAGATTACATATGAATTGGTTACAGTCATTCATTCAACAAGCAGAGATTCGCCACGCCTTCAAAGAGGCATCGGTAGGGATTGAACGAGAGGGTCACCGGATTACACCTGAGGGGCAGTTGGCCTTAACCCCGCACCCTAAAAAAGTGGATGGGTCAACGTCGTCATTTTATATTCAACGGGACTTTGCGGAATCTCAATTAGAATTGGTGACACCACCAGTTTATTCTGCGGACCATGTCATGGAATGGTTGCAAGCGATACATGAAGTGGCGATTGAGTCATTAACGGAAAATGAACGGATCTGGCCATACTCAATGCCACCTGCCTTGCCGGCGGATGACTTGATTGAAGTGGCAGATTTAGAAGATCCAGCTGCTGTTGACTACCGGGACTATTTAGTAGAAGTATACGGTAAAAAATTGCAGATGATTTCTGGTATTCACTATAATATGCAGATTTCACCTGCTTTCATTCAACTAGTCCATGAAGAGGCGAAAAAAGTAGACGGCAATAGCCAATCGCTAAAAGATTTCCAATCTGATTTTTACCTACGTTTATCTCGTAATTTCTTACGTTACCAGTGGATTTTAGTTTATTTATTTGGGGCGGCACCAATTGCGGATGACAGCTTTTTCCGTGTGCCATCAGATAAATTTGCACACCCAGTGCGGTCAATTCGAAACTCACGTCTAGGATATATTAATAAGAATGATGTGACCTTTACTTATGACAATCTAGAGGACTATGTGACGCAATTAGAGGCCAACGTGACTGAGGGGCGTTTAATCGCTGAGAAAGAATTTTACTCAAATGTTCGATTACGTGGTGCCAACAAAGCCCGGTCTCTACTGAATAATGGGATTAAGTACCTAGAATTTAGACTGTTAGATATTCAACCGGATGCCGCTTACGGGATTAAAGCAACTGACATTGACTTTATGAAATACTTCATCTTGTACTTAGTCTGGTCCTGTAAAGATGCCAATATGACAGATGTCCATTACGGGATTGACTTGAAGACTAAGGTTGCTGAAGAGGAAACTTTCCAAAAAACGCAAGCTATGGACGAAGGGTTATCTATTTTGCAAGACATGCAAGACATGTTAGTGGCGATTGAAGCTGATCAATCGGTTATTGAAACGACACAATTGATGGTAGACAGGATGAAAGACCCAGCATTAACGCCAGCTAGCCAAATGATGACGACTATGAAAGATGTTGATGGCTACTTAGAAGCAGGTCGCCAATTCGCGGAAGAGGTCTACGAGTCAGCCTGGGCTAAACCTTATGCTTTAGGTGGCTTTGAAGATATGGAATTATCAACCCAGATTCTAATGTTTGATGCCATCCAAGAAGGCTACCAAATGGATATTTTGGACCGGGATGACCAGATGCTCCGTCTAAAATATAAGACCCACAAGGAAATCGTGAAGAATGCTAACATTACTAGCAAAGACCCTTATATTGGTCACTATGTTATGGAGAATAAGGTAGTCACTAAGGCCTTATTAGCTGAGCACGGCATTCATGTGCCAAAAAGTTTAGAATTTAACCAATTTGGTGAAGCAATGAAAGTAGCCGCCTTATACCAAGACAAAGCTTTTGTGATTAAACCAAAATCAACCAATATGGGGATTGGGATTTCAATCTTTAAGAAAGGCGCGACGGCGGACGAATTTAAGGCAGCTTTAGATATCGCCTTTAAAGAAGACCATACAGTTTTAATCGAAGACTTTGCATTTGGCACTGAATACCGTTTTTACGTGCAAGAAGGGGAAGTCCTGTCTATTGTCAACCGTGTTGGGGCTAATGTGATTGGAGACGGTCAGTCAACAGTTGAAGAATTGGTCGCTAAAAAGAATAAAGACCCTAAACGAGGACGGGACCACCGTTCGCCACTAGAAATCATCCAATTAGGGGACATCGAAGTGAATACCTTGAAACAACAAGGCTTGACACCAACGGATGTGGTGCCTGAAGGGCAACAAGTAATTTTACGAGAGAATTCAAACATTTCAACAGGTGGAGATTCTATTGAAGTCTTAGCCGATATGCATGATTCTTATAAGGAAATTGCTGTGAAGATGGCGGCTGTTTTAGGGGTGAATATTGCCGGATTGGACCTAATGATTGAAGACATTCACCAACCAGCAAGTACAGATAACTATGCATTAATTGAAGCCAACTTTAACCCAATGATGATGATGCATATTTACCCAGCAATGGGAGAGGGGAAACGGATTACAAAAGACCTGTTAAGCTTCCTATTCCCTGAGAAAACAAAATTTACGGGAGGAAAATAATGAAAGGCATTTATTTAGATTACGCCGCAACAACGCCAGTTGACCCAGAAGTCATTGAAGTCATTACAAAAGCCATGCATGATGATTTCGGTAATGCTTCAAGTTTGTATAAGATTGGGCGTGAATCTAAGCAGAAGGTGGAGAAGGTCCGCAGACAAATTGCGCGTACCCTTAACGCTGATGCGGATGATATTATCATTACGTCTGGTGGGACCGAGTCCAATGATTCAGCCATCAACCAAACTGTTGCCAGACTTGCAAACAAAGGCAAGCATTTGATCACAACAGCTGCAGAACACTCTTCTGTCTACCAAACTATGCGTCACCTTGAAAGACAAGGATTTGACGTCACTTATCTAGACTTTGATGAAGAAGGGCATATCGACTTTGAAGAATTTAAAGCCAGCATCCGACCAGATACAATTTTAGTTTCCATTATGGCCGGCAATAACGAAGTCGGGTCCTTGCAAGACATTCATGCTATTGGCGATGTATTACATGAAAAGGATATTTTCTTCCATACAGATACTGTCCAAACATATTTGAATATTCCTTTAGACGTGGAAAGAATGCACATCGATGCCTTATCTATGTCTGCCCATAAAATATACGGGCCAAAAGGAATAGGCTTTATGTATTACCGGAATGCTAAGGCGGATTTTGCCCCTTATATACGCGGGGGTAACCAAGAAAACAAACATCGGGCAGGAACAGAAGCCTTACCTTTAATTTTGGGCATGTCTAAAGCAATCGAAAAGCAATATGACAATATGGAAAAACACCAAGACCACTTAAAGGCCTTGCGTCAACATTTCTTGGAGGGCGCTCTAGAACGTGGCTTAGACTTCCAAATCAATGGTCCGACTGAAGCAGAATTGGCCCATGTCTTAAATATCTATTGGCCAGGTCACCCATCTGATCAAGTTTTAATCAAGCTAGATTTAAGAGATGCTTACTTATCAGCAGGTTCAGCATGTACAGCAGGATCACTTGAACCATCACGCGTGCTTGTGTCTATGTACGGGGCGGATTCGCCGCGAATCGCAGAAAGTCTACGACTTTCTTTTGGAGACCCAACTGAATTTTCAGATATTGATCAAATTTTAGATATTTTTGCTTCAATTAAATAGTTATTTTTAGTGGAGGGGAACAGATTATGGCAATGACAGCAAGTGTCCAGTTGAAAGGGGCTAGTAAGAAATTTAAACTAGCCGATACAGTGAAGAAATATACCCTTAGAGACTACGGATTCCAAGAGGGTAAACAAGGGAACTTTGAATTCGAACGCGTAGTAACCGCATCATTTAATGATAGCCGCGAAGTTTTATTCAAAATGAAAGTGAATAGCAGCCTTGATGGTTTTTCTATGACTGTGACTAATTTGAACGGTATGCAAGTGGTGAATGTTTATAAAAACGATTCGATGGCACCACTGCAAGAAGCGGTTGAACGGTTACAAGCGGATATGGTCACTATGGGTATCCTTGAAGAAATTGTATAGACTATAGTAGATAAATATACTCGAAAAAAGTAAGCGTATTGCTTGCTTTTTTTGCTACAGCCTGTATAATTTGTACTTGTGATTTTATAATCTCTACTAACAACCTAATATACGACCTTCAATCGTAAAATTATGGCAGAAAGATGGTGATGTTGTGGTAGAAAATAATCCAAATAAAAATACCCGCGTGGTAGTCGGTATGAGTGGTGGCGTTGATTCCAGCGTAACAGCCTTATTACTGAAACAACAAGGGTATGATGTCATCGGTATCTTCATGAAGAACTGGGATGACACAGACGAAAATGGTTTCTGTACAGCAACTGAAGATTACAAAGACGTTGCCGCAGTAGCCGCGCAAATCGGTATTCCTTATTACTCGATTAACTTTGAAAAGGAATATTGGGACAAGGTATTCACTTATTTCCTAGATGAATACAAACGTGACCGGACGCCCAACCCAGACGTAATGTGTAATAAGGAAATTAAATTTAAAGCTTTCCTAGACTATGCATTAGAACTTGGGGCTGACTATGTTGCAACTGGCCACTACGCGCAAGTTGAACGCGACTCTAAAGGCAAAGTGCACATGTTACGTGGTTTGGATAATAACAAGGATCAAACATACTTCCTTAACCAATTATCACAAGATCAATTACAACGTGTCATGTTCCCATTAGGCCATTTAGAAAAACCAGAAGTACGTCGAATTGCTGAAGAAGCAGGCTTAGCAACTGCTAAGAAAAAAGACTCAACTGGTATTTGCTTTATTGGTGAAAAGAACTTTAAAGAATTCCTAGGTAACTTTTTACCAGCACAACCTGGTAAAATGATTGCTGAAGATGGGACTGTAATGGGTGACCACATGGGCTTGATGTACTATACAATCGGCCAACGTAAAGGGTTAGGCATCGGTGGCGGTGGCGAATCTGATCAACCATGGTTCGTTGTAGGGAAAGACCAAGCTAAAAACGTTTTATACGTTGGCCAAGGCTTCCACAACGATAAATTATATGCAGACTACTTAATGGCGAGTGACCTATCATTTGTCGATGACGAATTTACTGCAACTTCTTTTGATTGCACAGCGAAATTCCGTTACCGTCAAAAAGATACACAAGTCCATGTTGATATCAATGAAGATGGGACTGCGAAAATCACTTTTGCAGAACCAGTACGTGCAATCACCCCTGGACAAGCAGTTGTATTCTACGACGGTCCAGAATGTCTAGGTGGCGGTACAATTGATGCTGCTTTCAAAAATTCAGAAGTAGCAGAATTGCAATACGTTTAAACACTTCAATCAACTATTCAAACAATTCAAACTAACATAGAAGAGGCGTGATGTCATGGTCACGTCTTTTTTTTATTATATTTCTATAGGCAAAATGACTTAGATACCTATAAAACTATCCATTCTGAACTACTTGAATATGCTATAATATGTAAGATTACTAAGACGAGGAAGGAGCAGCCAACATGCGACAAAATCAGAATCAACCAACAAGTGAAGATTATGTCATAGGTGAGGTAAAGGCGACCTTCTTTTTTAATGAAAGCAACTTTTATCGGGTAATGTCAGTTGAAATAGACGAAACCAATACCATGTATTCAGAAAAAGAAATCGTGATGACGGGAAACTTCCCAACTATGCAGGACGGGACGACCTATCATTTTAAAGGTAAATTGGTGGACCACGCTAAATATGGTGTTCAATTCCAAGTAACTTCTTATGAAGCGCAGAAAATCACCTCTAAAGAAGGGTTAATTCGCTTTCTATCATCCGAACAATTTCCAGGAATTGGGGATACGATAGCCAGTCGTATTGTTGATGCTTTTGGCGACCAAACCATTGATACTATTTTAAATGATGCAGAAGCCTTAAAAGCGGTTAAAGGTTTGTCTAAAAAGACTAGAACTATGCTACATGAGCGGATGGTTGAACAAAGAGGGAATGAACAAGTTTTCGTTAAGCTAGCTGAGATGGGCTTTTCATCGCGGTTGGCTGGGCAAATTTATGGCCTCTACCATAACGAAGCGGTCGAAATTATTGAAGAAAATCCTTATATTTTGATCGACGATATCCGCGGTTTTGGTTTTCAAAAAGCAGACCAAATCGCTTTAAATATTGGTTTCCCCTTGGATTCACCAGTCCGGGTTGCTGGGGGTGTCATGTTTGTCCTAAACTTAGCCACTTTTGAATCAGGGAACACTTTTGTGATGGAGGAGCCACTGATTGAGAAAACCCAAGAAGTCTTGATGCACGGGCAGTCACAATTTATTGAAGCCAAACGCATTCAAGATACCATTTCAGATATGAACGAAACAGGTAAGTTGATCTTATCTGAAGAAGGGCGAGTTGCCTTGCCAACTTTATACTTTGCTGAAGTGGGTATTGCCAAGATGATGGGGCAAATGCAGCAACCTCAGTATCAACCCCAATATCCGGGTGTTGATTTAGACGAAGAAATCCAAAAACTAGAACAAGACTTAGGTATTTCCTACGGACAGGCTCAAAAGAAAGCCATTAAAGAGGCGTTAACTTCCAAAATGTTTATCTTAACTGGGGGACCAGGGACAGGTAAGACAACGGTATTAAACGGCATCGTCCAATTGTATGCTCGTTTAAATAATATTTCCTTAAATGTAGAAGAATATGACCCAGGTGCCTTTCCAATTTCTTTAGCCGCCCCAACAGGACGAGCCGCTAAACGAATGACTGAAATGATCCATCTGCCAGCATCAACTATTCACCGTTTACTTGGTTTAACAGGTGAAGAGGATGACAGCGAAGACGGCGAAGAGTCAGGCATGCAGCTAGAAACTGACTTATTGATTATTGACGAAATGTCCATGGTGGATACATGGCTTGCCTATAAATTGCTTTCAAGTGTCCCTTCATTTATGCAGGTCATTTTTGTGGGGGATAAAGACCAGTTAGCTTCAGTAGGTCCTGGTCAAGTATTAGCTGATTTGTTGTCATCACAAACGGTTAAAACACGCGAATTAGATGAAATCTACCGTCAGAAAAACCAGTCGACCATTGTCCAATTAGCTCATCAGATTAAACAGGGGATTGTGCCTAAAGATTTGATGATGAACCAACGAGATCGGTCATTCTTCAAGGTGCAAGCTAATCAAATTGCAGACTTAGTAGCTATTGTGGCTAAGCGGGCTGTTGACAAAGGCTATCAAAAACGAGATGTTCAAGTCCTAGCACCACTTTATAAAGGACAGGCTGGGATCAACCATATTAATGAGCGGTTGCAGGCTGTTTTAAACCCTAATGACGACGGCAAACGCCGGGAGCTCGTCTATTTTGAACAGACCTTCCGAGTTGGGGACAAGGTCTTGCAGCTGAAAAACCAAGCCGAGAAAAATGTCTTCAATGGAGACTTAGGAGAAATAGTGGCAATCTTTTTTGCTAAGGAAACAACTAATAAAGTAGATCAAATTGTGGTGCAATTTGATGAGGTTGAAGTGACTTATGAACGGAATGACTTCAATGAAATTACTTTAGCTTACTGCACTTCTATTCATAAATCACAGGGTTCTGAATTTCCAATTGTGATTGTACCGTTAGTGCCGCAACACCACCGGATGCTGAAGCGAAATTTATTATATACGGGGATTACGCGGGCCAAGCAGTCCTTGATTATGTGTGGTGAACCCCAGGCCTTTCAAACGGCTATTCAAAATGTGGATGCTAGCCGGCAAACCCAGCTGAAAGACTTTTTAATGGAAGCTGTGGATATTGATGAACGGATGGCAACGGCGGTTGCAGCGGAAATAGAAGAAAAAGATGCGACAACAGCAAAAAATCAAGCTGAAAGTCGGGCAGAAACGACATCAGATGGTGATTTAGCGGAAAATTCCAGTCCAGGAACTGGAGACGCCACCGAAGAGCATGTATATCAGGGAGTGGCAGCTAACAGTGATTCAGCAGTTGAAGACTTTTGTCTGACAGCTGATTTAGTCCTGAGTCATTCAATTGACCCTATGATTGGAATGGAAGGGATTAAGCCGGAAGATTTTTAATTGATTTACCGGCTTGAAAACTTGACAAATTAGGCATTATGTCAGTATAATCTGGAATGTGAAAAGACTGTAAAGTCTACAAGTGGAAAGAACCATATTTTATGAACCTTAGCGAGGATGATTAGGTGCAAGCATCCAACCATAAAATGCTCTCTTTCTAAACATTTAGTCGAAAGGCTACGCGCTAGCGTTATCCAGCAATTAGAGAGGTAATGTGAACATAGCATTGCAAATGAGGTGGTACCGCGCAAAGTCGTCCTCAATTTGCAAAGCTATGTTTTTTTATTTTGAGGAGGACAACTATGAAACAACTAACATCAGCAGAAATTCGCCAAATGTGGCTAGATTTTTGGCAATCTAAAGGCCATAGTGTGGAGCCAAGTGCTTCATTAGTGCCAGTTCAAGATCCGTCATTATTATGGATTAACTCAGGGGTAGCAACCTTGAAGAAATACTTTGATGGCTCTGTTGTACCTGAAAACCCGCGTATCACCAACTCACAAAAATCAATTCGTACCAACGATATTGAAAATGTTGGTGTGACAGCGCGTCACCATACCTTATTTGAAATGTTAGGGAACTTCTCTATCGGGGACTACTTCAAAGTTGAAGTGATTCCTTGGGCTTGGGAATTCTTAACTGACGAGAAATGGTTGGGATTAGATCCTGAGAAACTATATATGACTTACTACCCAGAGGATACTGAAACAGTTGAATTATGGCGTAAGGCAACTGGTTTATCTGATGACCATTATGTGCCAGTGGAAGATAACTTCTGGGATTTAGGTGCTGGTCCATGTGGTCCGGACACAGAAATTTTCTATGACCGCGGGGTTAAATACCAAGATTTAGAAGATTCTGACCCAGAAATGTACCCAGGCGGGGAAAATGAGCGTTACTTGGAAATCTGGAATATCGTTTTTTCTCAGTTTAACCATATGCCAAACGGCGAATATGTGCCTTTAAAACATAAGAATATTGATACGGGTATGGGGCTAGAGCGTATGACTTCTGTCATCCAAGATGCGCCAACCAACTTTGAAACAGACTTATTCTTACCGATTATTAAAGAAATCGAAACGTTAGGGACAACTGTAAAATACGGTGAAAAACCTGAAACTGATGTTTCTTATAAGGTAATTGCTGACCACGTTCGTGCAGTAACTTTTGCCATTAGTGACCGTGCTTTACCTTCAAATGAAGGCCGTGGCTATATCTTACGTCGTTTAATCCGTCGTGCGATCATGCATGCACGACGTTTAGGTATCAAAGATAACTTCTTAACGAAATTGGTACCTGTTGTTGCGGACATTATGGCTGACTTCTATCCAGAAGTGAAAGCAGACCAAGATTTTATCCAGGATGTAATTAAAACAGAAGAAGATCGTTTTAACGAAACCATCAATGAAGGGGAAGCGATTATTCAAGAAGTGATTGCAACGCTTGAAGCGGAACATAATAAAGTGATGTCTGGTGCGCAAGCCTTTAAATTATATGATACTTACGGCTTCCCATTAGAATTAACGCAAGAATACTTAGAAGAAGTGGGTATTGATGTTGATTTATCTGGCTTTGAAGAAGCGATGAAAGCACAAAGAGAACGTGCGCGTGCTGCGCGTAAGGATTCAACAGGTATGGCTGTGCAGTCTGAAGTGTTGAGTGAAATTGACGTGACATCAACTTATGTTGGTTACGAACAATTAGTCGTAGAAACGCGCGTGAATACCATTGTGTCAGGAGACGCATTAGTGTCGTCAGCAGAAGCTGGGGACGAGGTATACTTAGTTGCTGAGCAGACACCATTTTACGCTGAAATGGGTGGACAAATTGCGGATACTGGTGACGTCCTAGATGAAGATGGCCAATTAATTGGACATGTTGTAAATGTTGTTCGTGCACCAAATGGTCAACACTTACATGAAGTGAAATTAGAAGCAGCTATAGTATTGGACCAAACGGTACAATTAGCGGTTGACCGCCGTCGTCACCACTCAATCGAGAAAAACCATACGGCAACCCATTTATTACATCAAGCATTGAAAGATGTTTTAGGGGACCATGCTAACCAAGCGGGGTCATTGGTAACTGCTGACCACTTACGTTTCGACTTCTCGCACTTTGGGCAAGTTACAGATGAAGAATTGGCTGAAATGGAAGCGAAAGTAAATGAAGCAATCGCGGAAGCTTTCCCAGTTGTGACAACAGTGACGTCTATTGATGAAGCTAGAGCTGCTGGTGCACAAGCCTTGTTTGGTGAAAAATATGGTAGCGAAGTGCGTATGGTAGATATTAACCACTGGTCAATTGAACTTTGTGGGGGTACACACGTTGATAATACTGCTGAAATCGGTCTATTCAAGATCACTTCAGAATCTGGTATCGGTGCTGGTGTTCGTCGTATTGAAGCTGTAACTTCGTTAGCTGCTATCCAAGAATACAAGGTGCAAGAAAACATCTTGAAACAAATCGCTGCAAATCTTAAAGCTGGTAAATTCTTAAATATTGTTTCACGTTTACAACAATTTAGAGAAGAACATAAGGAAACTTTACAGCAATTAAGTGCTTTACGTGATAAAATGAATGCGCAAGCAGCAGGTCAAATCTTTGATCATGTAGAAAATGCTGGTGCTTACACTGTAATCGCTGAACACGTACCAAATCGTTCGATGGATGATTTACGTAAGATTGCGGACGAGTGGAAACAAAAAGGCTCTTCTGATATCCTTGTGCTAGCAACTTCAGTGGATGATAAAGCGAATTTATTAATCGCTGTTGGTCAAGATGCTGTTAAAGCGGGTGTTAAAGCAGGCGACCTAATCAAACAAGTCGCACCAAAAATTGGTGGTGGCGGTGGTGGTCGTCCAGATATGGCCCAAGCCGGTGGTAAAAATCCAGCTGGAATTGAAGAAGCACTTGCATTTGCAAAAGAAATTATTGGCAAATAATGACGATTTCTTGTTAAAATACGGATAATTAGGTAAACTATAGATAATATTTGGAGGTGTTCTGATGAGTAATAAAGATGAAACAGTCCTATTCAATTTCGGAGAAAACAACGAAAAGGATGTCAAAGAGACATTAGAAATCGTATATGATTCTCTTATAGAAAAAGGTTACAACCCAGTAAATCAAATCGTTGGTTATTTATTATCTGGTGATCCAGCTTATATTCCACGTCATAACGAAGCGCGTAATATTATCCGTTATCATGACCGCGATGAAATTCTTGAAGAATTAATCGTGAATTACATGAAACAATCTGGTCGCGAGTAATGCGATATTTGGGATTAGATGTGGGGTCTAAAACAGTCGGCGTGGCTGTTTCTGATCCATTCGGTTGGACGGCCCAAGGGGTAGAAATCATTCCAATCGATGAAGAATTAGAAGAATTCGGTTTGGACCGACTTGGTGAATTAATTGCTGAGTATAATGTAGAAGCGTTAGTTCTTGGTTTACCCAAGAACATGAACAATTCTATCGGTCCACGCGCTGAAGCATCACAAAAATACGGACAACTTGTGATAGACCGATTTGATTTACCAGTCTTTTATCAGGATGAGCGGTTAACAACTGTTCAAGCAGAACGGATGTTAATTGCCAACGATGTCAGTCGTAAGAAGCGTAAGAAAGTGATCGATAAATTGGCTGCCGTATTGATTCTGCAAAATTATTTAGATGCCCACCCATCATAGTAGGTGTGCGGAAATTCGTTTAGAATTGACGCGCTGGACCAAAGGACGAGCAGTTACTGTTAAGTAATTGGAGCATTTTGGGAAGCGACGGATAATTCTGACTTTTCAAGCCCGATATGATGGTTATTGAGAGATATTGATTGAGTCCGTTACAGGCTCAACACACGAGAGAAAAAGGAGATTTTCAAATGACTGAACATCATGAACATGACCACGAAGGTCACGAGCACATTACAATTGTTGACGAGGAAGGTAACGAGCAATTATTCGAAATTCTATTTACATTCGATTCAGAAGATTTCGGTAAATCATATGTAATTGTCTACCCAGCAGGCGTATCTGACGAAGAGGGCGTAGAATTACAAGCTTTCTCTTACGTTGAAAGTGAAGACGGCTTTGAAGGTCAATTAAATCCTATTGAGACTGAAGAAGAATGGGATATGGTAGAAGAAGTATTAGCAACATTTATCGAAGACGAAGATTTATAATCTGTCGCTTTAAGTAAATGTCAATAAAAGAGAAAAAGCATCCAATTAATTTTGGGTGCTTTTTTCATGGAAAAAACTAAATAAATAATTGATGAGAAGAGTGGAAAATAATTGTAAATGAAATCATCAAGAGATAGAATGTATCCATAGATAAATTTCATCCACGAATGGAGGGTATTCAATGAAGATGAAAAGTGGGGTTGAACAAGCCCTTTGTATAATGATTATGCTGGCAACCCAGGCCGATCACCGTCCCATAAAAAGCACAATTTTCAGTCGGCGTCTTGAGGTGTCTGATTCATACCTGAAAAAAATCATGCGTTCTTTGGTGGTTTCAGGTTTGGTACATTCTATAGCTGGTAAGGATGGCGGTTTTGTATTAAAGAAATCACCTAAAGATATGACGATGTTACATATTTATGAAGCGATTGAGGGCAAAGGAAGTTTTGTTCGACCAACAAATCTAGCAGAAAAAGTATTTTTACATGCTGATAAAATTAAGAATAAAAAACGCGAAGTATTAGATGTATTTTCTGATGCTGAGCAATTATTTAAACAACGATTACAAAAATATACACTTGAATCATTATTAATGGCAGGCACTAATGAAGTGAATGTTATAGATTGGGAATCAATTGTTACTTCTAACGAAAAAGAATAAGAATGGACGTGTGCTACTTTGATTAAGCAAGAATGGCAATCAATATTTACAAAGAAAAAAATGATCATTATTTTACTAGGGATAGCTTTTATTCCTTCGTTATACACAGTAATTTTTTTGAGTTCTATGTGGGATCCATATGGAAAACTTGCGAATTTACCAGTAGCCGTTGTGAATGAAGACAAGGCAGTTCAATATAATGATGAAAACTTAGCAATAGGGGATAATTTAGTGGGTGAGTTGGAAAATTCAGATGAAATGGATTTTGAATTTGTGTCAAAATCAGATGCTGAGGCTGGATTAAAAGATGGTGATTACTATATGGTCATCACCATTCCCGAAAATTTCTCAGAAAACGCCACGAGTTTACTTGAAGATGAACCCAAACAAATGACCTTAAATTATGAAACCAGCGCGGGACATTCTTATATTGCCTCCAAGCTAACCTCTTCTGCAGCTAATACGATTAAGGATTCGGTATCTAGCGAAGTGACTAAAATATACGCGGAAACAATTTTTGCACAATTACAAACTGTGGCAGATAAAATGCAAGATGCTGCGGATGGTGGTAGTCAAATTAAAGACGGTGTAGAAGAAGCTGCAGATGGAAATGCTACAATAACAGAAAATTTAAACACTTTAGCATCATCAAGTCTAATTTTTGCTGATGGGGCAGATAGCTTAGATGTTGGTTTAAACACATATATTGATGGTGTCAGTCAAGTAAACGAAGGTGCTACGGCTTTAAACGAAGGTACCAGTCAATTAACAGATAGTATGCCTGCCTTGACATCGGGCGTAAGTCAATTGACTAGCGGTGCAGGCGATTTAGCTGATGGTAGTGCTACTCTAAGTGCTGGGTTAACTACTTTGTCTGATAATACAGTGACATTAGCAGATGGCGCTAATAGTTTGAACGATGGCATGGTGCAATTAGCTGAAGGGAGTCAGGCTTTAACAGATGGCTTATCACAATTAAATGCGAGTCTAACAAGCGAAGAACAGGCTGCGAAAATAACAGCTTTACAAACCGGATTAGATCAAATGAAATCAGGTTTAGATAATTTAGATAGTAGTTTACAGAATTCAAGTTTAGCTGGAGACTTATCAGATGTTACTGGCCAATTAGAGACATTATCGACTGCAATGGCAGATGTGCAAACACAATTGACCAGTATTGTAGCAGTTAGCGACCCAACTAGTAATACAGAAGCTGTTTTAACAGCAATTGAAGCAAGCGGGGCTGCATTAACGCCTGAACAAGAGGCTGCAGTTAGTACGGCTGTTGCAAACCAATTTACGACAGTGGCCACTACTCAAGCGGGCTCAGTTCAAACGATTTCTACTGATTTATCGTCTCTATCTAGTTTGCAAGACGTTGATGTCACGGCAATTGGTAGCCAGATTGCTAATTTACAAGCAAGTGTTCATCAATTAACTGAAGGGTATGATGCTTTATATGATGGTACCAATACCTTAATTGATGGCGTTAACCAAGTGGCATCTAGTAGCGATACCTTATTAGCGGGCGCACAGACACTGGATGCTGGAATAGATCAAGCACAAAGTGGTGCTACTGCATTAGCTTCAGGTATGAGTCAACTGAATGACGGTACCCAAGAATTGAATGCGGGTGGTTTATCACTAACAGATGGTTCTAATCAATTGAGTGAAGGTCTAAATACATTGAATAGCCAAACAGGCACTTTGGCTGATGGCGCCATTCAATTGCAAGCAGGTACACAAGCCTTGGCTGATGGTACTGGCCAACTAGTTGCTAATAGTGGTCAATTAACTGATGGTACTAGCCAACTTGCAGATGGTGCAGGGCAAATTGCAGATGGGGCAGATCAATTGGCGAATGGTTCACAAACATTAGGTGACGGCCTAGGCACAATCGCTGATGGTACATCTGAATTAAGTACACAGTTAGCGAATGGTAGTCAAACGCTGAACGAAGTTGATGCAACTGACAATACGTATGACATGATGGCAGAACCAGTCGACACTAATCAAACTGAAACCGCACCAATTCCAAATAATGGTACAGGGATGGCGCCATATATGATGTCTGTTGCTTTATTCATCGGTGCAATTACCTTAAATCTAATGTTCGATAGTTATACACCTAAAGGTCGCCCTAAAAATGGCATCAGCTGGTGGGCAAGTAAATTCTCTGTGTTGGCAGTGGTTGGTATTTTACAATCCTTGATTATGGTATTTCTATTACATACAGTGAATGGTTTAGAAACATTTTCTATGAGTAAAACATTACTCGTAACGATAATAACGGCCTTAACTTCAATTTCGATTGTCATGTTATTTAATTTATTGTTTGATAAAATTGGCTCTTTCATAATGTTAATTTTCTTGATTTTACAACTGTCAGGTTCAGGTGGTACCTATCCAATTCAATTGTCAAATCCATTCTTTGAAGCGATCCATCCCTACCTACCAATTACTTATTCTGTAGATGCCTACAGACAATTATTCGGTATAGGTGGTAGCATACGCACTGATGTATTTGTTTTAACGTCAATTCTGATTGTGTTCACGCTTTTAATCATTCTCTTCTACACTATAAAGTACAAGAAATTGAAAGCAAATGACTTTAAGACGCAAGCAGCAGTGTAGTGCAATTTTGTTAAAAACACGGTTAGGGGAATGTTACCTTACCGTGTTTTTTGATGTGGATTCAATTGCAGTCGGATTTCGCATCCTGTCTGACCGCCCGCGCTCACATCCTGTGCAATATTACAGTTTTTTTACGTTTGTTTGTATTTATCTAACATTTATATTGAAAAGTGGCCCTTTCATGTATAATGGGAGTAATGATTTTACTAGAAGAGGAGTCGCTATATGTCTAAGAAAGCACGCGAAGATTTTTACAAAAAGCAAAAAGATCTTGATCGTAAAGCAGAATCTACTGCTTCGAAAATAGCTAAATGGTTTTTAGTGGTTGCAGCAGCACTTATTGTGGTTGTTGGTTTATCCCTAACGTTTATGATTTTTACAGGAGGTATCGGTAGCTCGGACGAAACAGTCGAGGTTACCATACCAGAAGGGTCGACAACAGCCGATATTGCAAGCATCTTGGATGATGAAGGCATTATCTTTAACGATTTCCTTTTTACAACTTATTTAAGATTCTTTGGGAATGACGCGATTGAAGCGGGTACTTACACCTTACACAAGAATATAGGCTATACAGATGCTAATAACGAGCTACAACAAGGGGCTACAGCTCAAGTTGACTCAGTGGCTATTCCTGAAGGTTCATCGCTAGAGGCCATTTCGCAAATTATTGCAGACGCACTTGGCATTGAACAAGAAGACGCCTTAGCACAAATGACGGATGACGCTTTATTCGATGAATTATTGGCGACATACCCAGATTTATTGACTGACGTATCTGAAAATGACGACGTGCGTTACAAGTTGGAAGGCTACTTATACCCAGCAACTTATGATTTGTCATCAACTGCAACGGTTGCAGACATCGTGACTATGATGGTTGGGGAAATGGAAAATGTTCGTCAAACCCACACTGCTGAAATTGAAGCTTCTGGTTTCACCTTCCACGAATTCTTAACCTTAGCTTCATTGGTTGAAGCAGAGGCATCTTCACTAGAAGACCGTGAATTGATCGCTGGTGTATTCATGAACCGTTTAGAAATCGATATGCCAATCCAATCAGATATTTCAGTTTTATATGCGAACAATACGCATTCAGCTTATGTAACTAACGAGGATGCAGCAGTTGATTCACCGTATAACTTGTACATCAATACTGGTTTTGGACCGGGACCATTTAACAACCCTGGTATCGAAGCTATCGAAGCTTCTATGAATCCAACAGAATCTGACTACCTATTCTTTGTGGCTGATTTAACAACCGGTGAAGTATATTATTCAGAAACATACGAAGAGCATGATGCTTTAGTTGAACAATATGTATCTGAAGAGAATGCCGACTTATAATCAGACAGGGAAAATACGGTTAAAAAAATAAAAATAGCTTGAATTTACTTGCAATTGAGAACAATTTTCTCTATATTTAATAGCAGTGAATTCGAGCTTATTTTTAATATCAGGAAGGTGTGTTTTGAATGCGTAAGCCAATCATCATCGGTGTAACAGGGGGTACTGGTTCTGGTAAGACTACTGTAACCCGTAAAATTATTGAAGAATTTGGAGATGTAAGTTTAGCTTATATTCCACAAGATGCTTATTATAAAGATCAAAGTCACTTAACAATGGATGAACGTGTGTTAACTAACTACGACCACCCATTTGCATTTGACAATGACTTACTTAGCGAGCATATTAGACAATTATTAGATGGACAAGCTGTCCAAATGCCGGTTTATGATTTCACTCAACACAATCGTGCAGAAGAAACGATTCGTGTAGAACCAAAAGAAGTTATTATTATTGAAGGTATCTTAATCTTCTCTGATAAAGAGCTTCGTGATTTGATGGATATTAAAGTCTTTGTAGATACAGATGATGACATTCGTATCATCCGTCGTATTAAACGTGATATGGCTGAACGTGGCCGTTCATTAGATTCAATTATCGACATGTACACGTCGATTGTTAAACCGATGCATGAGCAATTCATTGAACCTACGAAAAAATTCGCGGATATTATCATCCCTGAAGGTGGGTCAAATAATGTTGCAATCGATTTGATGACGACAAAAATCCGTTCAATCATTCCAAATGATTTAAAAATTGATTAATTAAAGTTTTATTAGACTATATCAGATAAAGTGTATTGCAAAATTTCTAGTTCCATGATATTGTGGGTCTATTCAATTTTGATAAGTTGAAACTACTATTGTTGTTAGGAGTAAAAGTATGGCAGAAGAAGTATACCCAATGACCCAAGAAGGTCTTGAGAAAATTCAACAAGATTTAGACGAGTTAAAAATTGTAAAACGTAAAGAAATCGTAGAACGAATCAAAATCGCACGTTCATACGGAGATTTATCAGAAAACTCTGAATATGAAGCGGCTAAGGATGAACAAGCTTTCGTTGAAGGGCAAATTCAAAAATTAGAAAAAATGGTTCGTTACGCTAAAATTATCGATCCAAATGAAATCGATGAAGGTATCGTTTCATTAGGTCGTAAAGTAACTTTTATTGAGTTACCAGATGGCGACGAAGAAGTTTACTCAATTGTTGGTCGTGCAGAAGCAGATCCATTAGATGGTAAAATTTCTAATGAATCACCGATTGCACAAGCATTAATTGGTAAAGGTGTGAATGATGAAGTAACGATCGAAACACCAGGCGGCGACATGGTTGTTAAAATCACAAGTGTTGACGCAATCTAATTCAAGCAAATTTCAAGACATATTCCTACCATTCGCGTGGTTGGGGTATGTCTTTTTTGCTATAAATGAAAATCTTTAAGGCTTAGGACCAATGTAAAAGGGATTCAGTTCTCATAAAATGGTCATATATAGTAAAATGTAGAAGTGGTATGATTAGAGTATAAAAATAGGATGGAGGGCAATATGAGAAATCTATGGATGATTTTAGCTTGTTTTGCCGGATTGATTGTTTTTACAGGTTTATTGGTTAGACCAGAAAATTTGATTTCCATTGTTGTCGGTTGCGGACTTTTAGCCTTATCTAACCGGGTAAAAATAAAAATGAATACAAAGAAACAGCAACAAAGTTGGCTGAACTTGATACTAGTTGCCATTGGTTGTTTTCTAATTTTTATTGGGATTGTGACCTTGCCTTATGTTTCAAGTATTTTATTGGCGCTAATGATTGTTGGTTTGGTTTATTATGCGATTGTGAAAGATAAATCTGATAACGTAAAACATGACCTAACCTTGCGACAAACAAAAATTGTGGATGCAGAAGATGGTATTTTTAAGGATCAAGAAAAGGAAGCCTTCTTAGAATTTGACCATTTATTTAATAATGGTCCTTACAAGGAAGAAGTATATGCCTGGGAAGATGTTGAGATGTACCATCTCTATGCCAATACCTTTATTGATTTCGGGTCAACGATTGTGCCAATAGGGACCAATGTGGTCGTGATTAATCAATTGGTTGGGCAAACCAAACTTGTGGTGCCCGAAGGGGTGGGTCTTGAACTACACGCCAATGGTTTTCGGACCGAAGTAAATTGGAACGGGGAGAAAGTGGCCCTAAACAATGAGCGTAAAACCTTTGAAAGTGCGTCTTATCAGCAAAGTAACCGGAAAATTTACCTACAAATTTCTCAAGGTTGGGGAACAGTTGAGGTGGTCTTCTTATGAGAGGACGTCGGTTTTTAACAATATTTATCGTTTTATGGTTGTCACTTTTGACGGTATCTCTTGGAACTTATATCTTTTTGATTTTGGCACCTAATACCACGGATGTCGACGGGTCATATCTTGAATTTGCCCGTTTAATCCTACCATTTATGTATTTATTGGTCATGGATATAGTCATCTCATTGATTGCAACATTTATCTTGTATTTCTTTTTATACAAGGACGAAAATAAATTAACGGCTAAGCTAACTGCCTTGGCTGCCAGAAAATATGACTCACCCATTTTTCAAGAGACAGAAATGGGCGTTTATGCTGGCCAGCAAATAGGTGAGAAAATTGAACGGTTGCGGGCCATGTTACAGAACATGGAAATGACCTTGCAGGCAAAAACGGTGGCGGATGAAGCGAACTCAGAGATGAACAGAAACGAACTAGTCAAAGAGGAACGACAACGGATTGCGCGTGAATTGCATGATTCAGTCAGCCAGCAATTGTTTGCCATGACCATGATTTTGTCAGCTATCCAAGAGCAGGCGGACAATATGGACCCTGTCAACCGGCAATTGATCGGTAAGGTGGCGGCTATGGTGGACCAGGCGCAAGCTGAAATGCGTTCCTTACTACTCCATCTACGGCCAATTTCCTTGACCAATCAAAGTTTGGCAGAGGGAATTGAACAGCTCTTTAGGGAGTTAGAAACGAAGGTTAAGATTAATTTTGAAGCCACTGTGACGGACGTTCAATTGCTGCCCGAAGTGGAGAACCACCTATTCCGAATTGTGCAGGAATTATTATCCAATTCCCTGCGACATGCTAATGCACAAATTATCGAATGCCATCTGTATGAGAAAGACCGAAATATTTATCTGCGATTTTCAGATGATGGCGTGGGCTTTGATACCGACAAAGAATTACTGCAGAACGGTGGGTACGGCTTGAAAAATATCCAAGAGCGCGTGGCCCAGCTAGGTGGTTCAGTCAACATTATTTCATTTGAAAACCAGGGCACATTGATCCAAATCGTAATACCAAGAAAAATGGAGGGCATATATGATTAAAGTATTGTTAGTAGATGACCATGAAATGGTCAGATTAGGCGTTTCTACCTACCTATCTACCCAATCAGACCTAGAGATAGTAGGGGAAGCTAAGGACGGATTAGAGGGTAAGAAAATGGCCTTATCACTGCAACCAGATATCATTTTAATGGATTTAGTCATGGATAATATGGACGGGATCCAAGCAACACAAGAAATATTAGCTGACTGGCCAAAAGCCAATATTTTAATTGTCACTTCTTTTATCGATGATGAAAAGGTATATCCAGCCATGCAAGCTGGGGCTAAGGGCTACATTTTAAAAACATCTTCAGCAAGCGAAATTGCGTCAGCGATTCGCCGGACCTATGCAGGGGAGTCAGTCATTGCACCAACAGTCAATGAAAAGCTGATTGCCCATGAAGTAGAAGCTAACCGACATCACCTACATGATGATTTAACTACTCGTGAACGGGAAGTCTTGCAGTTGATTGCTGCTGGTAAATCCAACCAGGAAATTGCCGATGAATTATTTATCACCTTAAAAACGGTAAAAACCCATGTATCGAATATATTATCTAAATTAGGTGTTGAAGACCGGACACAAGCAACGATTTATGCCTTCCAAAATCAATTAGTTAATTAGTCGTTTTATTGCAAAAGGAAAAACCTGCGATGCAAGCTAGTTCAGCTTTACATCGCAGGTTTATTTTTGTTTATTAGTAATCGGTATGATTAGACAGGCATGACGACTGCCATAATCATTGGATTACGTTTTGTACGTTTATACAAGAATGGTTGTAGGGCATTTTGCATAGCATCACGTAAGATTTTTTCGTTTACTTTCTTACCTGAATTTAGATGACCGATAACAGTGGTACGGATTACTTTTTGTGCATCTTGGATTAAACCAACAGATTCACGCATGTAAATGAAACCACGAGAAACGATATCAGGACCAGCGAGTAATTCATTCTTAGTAAAGTCAACAGATACAACTGCTAGGACTAAACCATCTTCAGAAAGGTTATGACGGTCACGTAAGACAATATTGCCAATATCCCCGATACCCTTACCATCTACGTAGACCGCTTCACCTGGGAAGCTACCTGCGCGACGCGCTGAGTCTTGCGTTAAGGCTAAGACTTCACCGTTTTGCATGATAAAGATGTTTTCGTGTGGAATACCAACTAATTCAGCTTGTTCAGCCTGAATAGATAGCATACGGTATTCACCGTGGACTGGCATAAAGTACTTCGGTTTCATTAATGACAGCATTAGTTTTTGCTCTTGCTGACCACCGTGCCCTGAAGTATGGACATTGTTGACCTTACCGTGGATAACTTCCGCACCTGCAGCAAGTAATTGGTTAATTACATGGTTTACAGATAGGGTGTTACCTGGAATTGGGCTAGATGAGAAGATCACAGTATCATCAGGTTGGATTGAGATTTGACGGTGGGTACCGTTTGCAATCCGAGATAGGGCAGCCATTGGCTCACCTTGAGAACCTGTACACATGATTAAGATTTCGTTTGCTGGGTATTGGTTGATTTCGTTACTTTGGATGAAGGCATCTTCACCCACGTTGAAATAGCCGAGTTCGATAGCGTTTCGAATGGCTGCTTCCATAGATCGTCCAAAGACAGCTATTTTTCTACCTTGGGCTACAGCCACATCGATGGCTTGTGATAAACGAGAAATATTTGAAGCGAAAGATGCGAAGATAATTCGACCTTCAATATTTGACATGATATCCGCTAATGATTCACCAACGACACGTTCTGATTGGGTAAAACCTGGAATCTCGGCGTTTGTTGAGTCACCAAGTAACAATAGAACGCCTTCTTCACCGATTTTTGCCATTTTATGGATATCAGCAGGTTTACCTACTGGGGTAAAGTCGAACTTGTAGTCACCGGTAAATACCACGTTTCCTGGTGGGGTCTTTACAACAATCCCCATTGCGTCAGGAATAGAGTGGGTAGTACGGTAGAAAGAAACGGATGTCTTTCTAAACTTGATGACAGAGTCTTCATCAATAATATGTAATTCTGCATCACGTAATAATCCGTGTTCTTCTAATTTATTCTTGATTAGAGCCATGGCCAATTTGCCAGCATAAATCGGAATGTTAATTTGTTTCAGTAAGAAAGGAATCCCCCCAATATGGTCTTCGTGACCGTGGGTGATGAATAAACCTTTCACTTTTTGTTCGTTTTGAATTAGGTATTGGTAGTTAGCGATAACGTAATCAATACCTAACAAATCGTCTTCTGGGAATTTAACCCCAGCGTCTAATAATAAAATTTCGTCTTGAAATTGGACTCCATAAGAGTTTTTACCGATTTCGTCTAATCCCCCGAAAGCGAAAACGCCAACTTCATTATTTTTTATATCAACTTTCATTAATTAGAAAGCTCCACAACTTTAAAGTCTGGATTTTGTTGTTCGTATTCTAAATGCGCACCTTCAAGTGGTTGGATAAACTCGACTAGATAGGGGGTTTCATTCTCTAGGTGGGCACGAACCTCACGTTTAGTTTCAGCTTGGACATACATAGTGTGTGTTGATTCACGACGTGGTACTTCAGTCAATGAATCTTGATAAGTTACTTTAAAAATCATTTTTTGCTCCTTTTATAAATTTATTAAAAATGTGATCTTACTCGCTAACACTATTCTACCATATTTCATTATCTTTGCGCACATTTTTAGAAATTTGTTGATTTGGTATGTTTTCATAAATTGACTTTCAGATTATATGCTAAAATATCTTTGAATGAAGTTAAAGGAGCGATCAAATGCGAGTAGCGATTAAGAGTGCAAAATATGCAGTGGCCACATTTATTGCCATATTTTTGGCTCAGTGGTTAGGTCTAGATTATGCGGTATCAGCAGGGGTTATTGCCATCCTATCCCTAGCAGAAACCAGTAAGAAAACTGTGCAATACATCGGCAACTTGACCCTTACCATGATTTTGAGTTTGTTAATTGCCACCATATTATTCAATCTTTATGGTTATGAAATTTGGGTATTTTCACTTTATCTATTAATTACCTATCCTGTTTCTGTCTACCTGAAGAGCGATAACGCCATTGCGCCCTGTGCGGTATTTATTTCCCATTTGTTGCTTGAACAAGCGTCAGATTTTAATTGGTGGGTCAACGAAATGCTTCTACTTGTGATTGGTGTTGGGATTGCAGTAATTGTCAATTTGTATCAGACATCAGCCAGTGGCGAGATGGACAAGTTGAAAGGGGAAATTGAAGGGGAAATGCAGATCATTTTAAACCATTTAGCTGACAAAATGGATACCCCTGACCACCCGGGTCACCTCTTATATGAACATATCGATCAGGCTTACGAGTTGGCGAAACATGGAGAATTCCTGGCATTGAAGGAGGCTGAAAATAATATCACGGGTGATGTGCAAAATTACTATCTAAATTATTTTTCAATGCGGTCTTCTCAATTGATTATTCTCTATGATATCAACAATTCTTTGGATAATATTTATGAATCAACCGATCAGACTTATGACTTGAGTGGCTTTTTCCGTCACGTTAGTCAACAATTATCGGAATCAAATACAGCAGCTAAACTTCGTAATGAATTAAATCAATTAAAAACACGGTTTAGACAGCAACCCTTACCGCAAACTCGAAATGAATTTGAAACCCGGTCTATGCTCTTTGATATTTTATTAGACTGCGAGAAATTCTTGAATCTGAAATACGAGTTTTATAAATCTGGGCAGCGTTTAAAATATCTCCAAAGCAAATAAAAGATACCAAGCAAAGGCGAGTAGTAGGTTTACTAAACTATGCTTGGTATCTTATTTTTCATATTAAAAGCATTTCATTCCTATACATATAATAAGACGGCGAAGTACATCGCGATTGAACCACCGAGTACAAATAAGTGCCAAATGACATGCCAGAATTTCAAGTTATCATGGGCGTAGAAGATAGTGCCGACTGTATAAGTTACCCCGCCGGCGATTAGCCAAGCGATACCACCAGAACCGATGGCTGTGGCCATTTGCGGGATAGCGATAACCCCAAACCAGCCCATCAAAATATATAAAAGAGTAGAAAATTTCTTCATCTTATTTAGGAAGAGGATTTTACCGATAATCCCAAATAGGGCGATGGCCCATTGTGCAATGAAGATAAACCAGCCAAAGACACCACCAATAGCGACTAGGGCAAAGGGTGTATATGATCCAGCAATTAAAATAAAAATCGATGAATGGTCGATAATTTTTAGGATACCCGCAGCTTTGGTAAATGAAAAGCTGTGGTATAAGGTTGAAGCCAAGTATAGGGCACACATAGAGATGCCGTACACCACGTATGAAAAAATTTCGATACTATTTTGGTGTTCAACACCTTTAAGGATTAGGAAAACGGTGGCAACAATTGAAAGGACAAACCCAATGCCATGTGTCACTGAATTCAGGATCTCATTCGTGATATAATAAGCTTTCGTATAAGGTAATTTGATTTTTTCTTGACTACGTGAATTAGCAGACATTATTTTCCTCCTTTAGTAGGATGCGTTTTTTACACATGTAGTATAGCATATTCTATTAGGTAATTATGGAAATTCGATGCAATTAATACTAATTTAAAATTTATCTGATAAAATATATATAAGCAGAAAAACAGTTGAGGTGAGCGGAAATGGCGAGAAATATGGATTGGTCTCTTGCTGAAGAATTAACCAAGAAAACGCAAGAAGAAATTGAAAAAATCGAAAAAGTACATATTCTAGTAGTAGGTAAAACGGGCGTTGGGAAATCGACTTTAATCAACAATATTTTCCGGGAGAGATTAGCGGAAACAGGGATTGGGCAACCCATCACCAAACATTTGCATAAAATCGAAAAAGAAGGCGTGCCAATGGTCCTTTATGATACAAGAGGGTTGGAGCTGGATGCAGAAACCCAAAACCAAGTGACGAGTGAAATCGACCAAACGCTAGAAGGCATGGCCAAAATGCAACAACATATGCACGTGGCATATTATTGTATCAATGCATCTTCATCGCGGATTGAAGATATGGAGATTCGTTTGATTGAATATTTAGCTAATAGGATGCCGGTTATCTTAGTACTGACTCAATCTATCGGGGATCAAGCCTTGAAATTTGAACAATACCTAGTCAATCAAAATCTATCCGTCCAAGCAATTATTCGGTTAATGGCCCAGGATTATAAAATTACTGACGAATTTACCATTCCTGCCTTCGGTCTAAAAGAGCTTGTTGAAAGAACAATTGGCTTATTGCCACATCAGGTCCACACAGCTTTTAACAATGCCCAACAGATTGATATTGAACGGAAGGGCCGAGCAGCGCGACGTTGGGCGCGTAGATATACTGTCACTACCTTTGGTGTTGGATTCACCCCCATCCCTTTTTCCGATGCAACCGTCCTAGTGCCCATGCAAATAGGTATGATGGCCCATATTACAGCTATATTTGGCATTTCCATGGACCAAGCGACTGCTTTAGGCATCCTAGGGGCTATTGGTGGAACAGGATCAGCAACCTATTTAGGACGACTAATCGTTTCGAACGTGGTGAAATTTATCCCAGGTATCGGGTCTGTGGCAGGTGGGATGATTTCAGGGACAACTGCCTCAATCATTACCACAGCCCTAGCCATGTCCTACATCGAAGTCCTGACTTTTATCGCCACAGCAGAAGCTAATGGTGAAGAGGTCAGTCCACGAACAGTCCGTAAATTGATGAAAGATTTATACGGACAAAGACTGAAACGCGGGCAAAATGACCCCGATTTCCAAGCTGCTATGGCGGATATCGAAGCGAAAAAGGGTCAAGATGCTAAGTGGACCAAAGAAAAGGACACTAGCCAAGGCGTTTCTCTAGATGATGAAGTAGAAGAAGGTGGTCAAAAGACGCGTATTAACTGGCCAAAATGGTCATTTAGAAACCGAAAACGCTAGTGGTTTTCCTGTGTTTTTCGAATACGAAATAAAATACCTCGTTTTAAAAACTATTGTTCATAGTGATGATAACTTTGTGGTATAATATAATCATAATGAAATAGCGGGTGAGTATAAGTGGAAAAACAATTAGAATTTGAAAACTGGGTCAAAAGTTTAGACGACGTCAACATGCCAAGATGGGAAGATATTACAGATATTCCTTTATACATGGACCAACTGATTGCAGTTGTAACCCAGTATTTAGAACCATTCCAAATTTTTTCTTCAGATAAGAAACCTGTGACATCTTCAATGGTCAATAACTATGTTAAACTAGGATTAATTCCAAAGCCCATCAAGAGACATTACAATAAACGTCATATCGCGTATTTAATCGTCATTACCTTATTTAAAGAAGTCATTTCAATTCAAGACATCCGTCGTGTATTGATCTTTCTAGCGCAGTCACAAGGCAATTCAAACGCCTACAATCAATTCTGTGCCTTATTAGAAATTACCATCAAACGAAAAGGGCATGTATATTTAAATGTAGCCGTGGATGACGAAATTGAAACAGACTATTCAGATCCAGAGGATTTTGATAAGTATATTATCTATTTGGCTTGCGAAACAATCACTAATTTATTGTTTGCGAAAAAATTTATTTCCTTTGTAGATCAAGATACCACAGAGATAGAAACAGAAGCATAACCCTTATAGTCGGAGGTAGTCAATTGGAAAAAATAGGTTTTATTGTGGACTCTGGTTCAGATGTTCCCAAAGAGTTTGTCGACAAATTTGAAATCGAAGTATTACCTTTAAATGTAGCCTTTAAAGATGGCGATTACTTGGATGGGGTAACCATTCAACCACAGGAAGTATTTGAGCGTATGGCATCGGAAATCCCGAAAACATCCCTACCAAGTGGTGAATTGATTTCTCAAGCCTTTGAAAACTTAATAGAAAAAGGCTGTACGCATATTATCGCCATTACCATTTCATCAAATCTTTCTGGTACTAACAACTCAGTTCGTTTAATTGCGGAAGATTTTCCTCAAGTGGAGTTTTTCCTTTTAGATACGAAAAACATTGGTATCGGTTCAGGTCTATTCATGATCGCTGCAACAAAATACTTCGAAATGAAGAATGACTTTAAAATGATTACCAAGAAATTACAGGATTCAGTTGAAAAAGGTCATGTATTTTTCCATATCCCTAACTTAAAATATCTAATTGCTGGTGGACGAATTGGCCGGGTGACGGGTGCAGTAGGTACCTTGTTAAATATTCAACCAATTATCACTTGTGATGAAGAGGGAATTTATACAACAATCGCTAAAATCCGCGCTTCAAAAACCAATAATGAAGCCAAAACCATTAAGAAGATGGTTGATTTAGTGAAGGGCGTTGTTCCTGAAAGCCAAGAATTTTTATTGGCTTCTTGTGGCGGTAATCCGGCTGCTAGAGTGACATCAGCCAAGCTTTTGGAAGGACTTAAAGACGCTTTACCGGAATTTGAAGAAGCCTACGATGTCCAACTGGGATCAGCTTTAGCGGTACATACGGGACCTGAATTAACAGGTTGTGCGATCTTACCTTTGTATAAATAAAATATGAGGAGTGCCTATTTTATAGAATAAGCCAAGCTAAATAAAGAAACAGGCGGTGTTCCGGATGAAATCTCATCTGGCATACCGCCTGTTTTTGTGGCTATTTCAATCGTGGCAAATTCAGGGGCGCTATTTCCTTCGGGCCCGCAGCATGGATATTAGTAGGATTAACCCGATAAGCGCTGTGATGACGAAAAAGAAAATACCCAGCAATTCTGCATAATAGGTTTGTGCTGAGGTAATGATCAAAGTGGAGGCCAAGATAAGGGCGGATAGAATTACTCCAAAAATAATGCGGTTAATCATTGAGTTAATGTCCCGTATCCGGTCATCCACATTTTCAAAGGTTAGTCGTACATTCAAACGACCGTTATTGATGTTGTCCACTAAATTTTCTATCTTAGTTGGCATTCTTCTAGTGGTATTCAAGGTCCTAAAGGCTTCTCGTGCAACAGCATTCGGGTCCAAGAATTTCTCCCAGGGAATGGTGCCGCTAGACAAGAAGAAAGATTGAAAGATCGCCATAAAATCTAGATGTGGGTCTAAACTTTGGGCAACGCCTTGAACCATGGCAATGGTTTTCTCCAGTAAAATATATTCAGATGGGAAAATCAGCCCGTGTTTATGACCAAATTTTAGTAGGTCCTGGAAGATATCGTCAATTTCCAAGGCTTCCATCCCGGTGGTTAGGTAGCGGTTAAACAAAGTTTCAATGTCCCGGTATAAAACGACCTTGTCGACAGTTTTATTCTGTTTACAGATTTGCAGCAAGACATTGACTAAACCATCGATATCTTTACTGACTAAAGAAGTCAATATTTGAACCAGTAGCTGTTTTTGGCCGGGGGAAATTTTCCCCATCGCCCCAAAGTCTATAAAGACAATTTTCCCATCTTTAATCAGGATATTGCCGGCATGGGGGTCAGCGTGATAAAAGCCATCGTCAAATACCTGGTATAAATAGGACAAGACGAATTTGCTTGCTAAATCATTGAGGTCATAACCTTCTTCTTTTAAGGCAAAATGGCGTCCGATTGAAATACCATCAATATATTCTTGAATCAACACTTGTCTGGTCGACAGACTTAAATAAGGAATCGGGTTCAAAATGGTTGTCCGCTGTCTGTGATTTTCTGCAAACAGCAACATATTATGTGCTTCATTGAGGAAATCGATTTCTTCTAAAATCTGAATCTTAATGTCTTTTAAAATTTCTACCGGGTTGATAATGACATCAATAAAAATCGATGGGATGGCTTCAACAACCCGAATAAAGATATTTAAATCGCGAATCAATTGGTCTTCAATTTCAGGTCGCTGGACCTTTACTACTACCTGCTCACCAGATTTCATCTGGGCCCGGTGGACTTGGGCAATTGAAGCTGAAGCCATAGGTTTCTTGGTGATGGTGGCAAAATCATCCTCAATATGCCGGCCTACAGACTCAAAATACTCTTGTTGAATAATGTCATAGGGGATGGGCAGGGTATCTTCTTGCAACTTCTCTAATTCCACTAAATATTCTGTCGACAAGAGGTCACTTCTAGTCGATAAAATTTGCCCAATCTTAATAAAACTAGGGCCTAATTCTTCAAAAGCTTGTTTTAGGGCTCTAGGTCGATCGTCTTCTTCATTCTTTTTCAGTCGATATCGTATTTCACCAAATCCGTAACGTCCTAATATGGAGACGATTTCACGGAAACGACTACTATCTCTTTGCATGTTATCACCGTCAATTCAAAGCAATTCCTATTAAAAAACTGTATATGGCAGATGAGGCTGGGACAAAAATGCCTCAGCCTCAACTTATCGTTATATGATCTAAAAATTATTGAATGACGTCTTCTATGGCATCTTCATCCGCAGATTCGGTGTTCATACCTTTTAATGATTGGACTTCTTGAGTTAAATTTTCGACTTGTGTTTGTAGTGCTAAGATGCGTTCAGATAAAGTTTGGTCTAAAGGATCTGAAGCGTTTGAACCTTTTGCATGGCCCTTAGCTACCCGTTGAATATCTTCACTTAATGACTTGCCTTCAGCTACAGAAATTTGTCCTTTTTCAATGAGACTTTTTAACACTTCATCGGCTTTCTCATAAGTTAGTCGTGTACCACCTACTGCTGCTAGAAATAAATTTTTAATCGGATTCATGTAGAAACACTCCTTTTTCTGCTTTAGGGTCATGTGCTTAGATATGATAGGTGTATGAATATTTGTCATTTACCACTTATATAGTATAAGAAAATCGTTTATTGTTCAATAAAACGGTAAATGAAATTTTCTTCTTCGGGAGAAAAGTCGACTTCAAAGTCGTAGCCATTGAAGAACCAGTCATCATTTTCCGTAATATAGTATTGGATACCGTCAATTGTTTCATCAATTAAGAGGGCACCATCTGGCGATTCTACGGATAAGCCAACTGAAAATCCTTCATGGACAGCTGTTTTACCGTAAACGCGGCTATGAAATCCGACTTGGCTTCCCGAGGACAATCCCATGTCATTTTTGAAGTATGCTTGTGCTGCTGGTGTTATCGTTAGTTTCATCTAAAGTCGCCTCCATTAATCTTGAAACCTAATACTGTCATTATAACGCATTGTTTCTTGAAAGCAATTTTTGTTGCTTTGAAGGAGATATCAGCATTTTTTTAGATGATTAAAAGATTAACCGTGGAATCGTAGCACACTACTTATGAAACTATGATAGAATGTTCATGCAAGCCAAAGGGAGGATTATCAACATGCAAGCTATCGTAAAATTTAATCAAGTGACCTTTCAACCAGGCGACACAGCCCTCTTAAAAGACATTTCTTTTTCTATATATGCAAATGAAATGATCCGTGTCGAAGGACCGTCTGGAAGCGGAAAAAGTACCTTGCTGCGTTTAATTGCAGCCCTTATTCCGAGAAATTCAGGTGAAATTAACTACTTAGACCAACCACTAGAAGAAGTAGCTTATCAAACATACCGGCAAAATATTTCATATGTGGCCCAAAATCCACTATTATTCGGCGAAACCATCCGTGATAATTTTGAATTGGTTTATGAAGCCCACGATAAAGACTTTGATGAAAATCTTGTATTGTCTTATATGAAGGCTTTCGGTTTAAGCCATATTGCACTCGACAAATCGATTCGTAAAATTTCTGGCGGGGAAAAACAGCGGATTGGTTTAATCAGACACCTGCTTTTTCCACCTAAAGTCCTCTTATTAGATGAAATTACTTCATCATTAGATGAGGACAATCGCGAATTGGTATGGCAGATTTTACTGGACTATAAAGAAAAACACGGAGTCACCATCCTATGGATTAGCCATATTCAAGATGGGTCTCTCCAACCAAAACGGGTCTTCCATATTGCCAACCAAGAAATGATAATTGAGGAGCGTGGTCTAAATGACTAATGCATTAACAACAACCCCAACAACGTTAGCTTTTTCATTTATTCTAGTGATTATCGCGGTCTTGATTTCTTATAAAGAGAAATTGGGGCTTGAAAAGGATATTTTATGGGCAATGCTTCGAATGGTCGTTCAATTGGTCATCATCGGTTACGTGCTAACATACATTTTCCAGATCGATTCAATTATCGTAACGGCCATCATTATGATTTTTATGATTGTAAACGCGGCTTATAATGCAGCAAAACGAGCCAATAAGATTCCCAATGCCTTCAAAATTTCTTTAATTTCTATTATTGGGGGGGTAGTGACGTCAATCCTCGTTTTAGTGGCTTCAGGCTCTATTCAATTCGTACCAGCTCAAATCATCCCAATCACAGGGATGTTAGTGGGAAATGCCATGTCAGTTATCGGATTGGCTTTCAGAAATTTGAATAACGAATTCGCCAAATCACAACAAGAAGTCAATGAACAGTTGGCCCTAGGTGCCTCTATTAAATTAGCTTCTACAGGTATTGTCAGAGAAGCGATTAGAGGGGCACTGCAACCTACTATTGATACAGCGAGAACTGTCGGTTTGGTCTTGTTGCCAGGTATGATGACCGGGATGATGCTAGCAGGTGCGGTACCCTTGAGTGCAATTATGTATCAGATTTTGATTTATTTTATGATGATTGCGACTTCTGCAATCACATCCATGATCGCCGTATACTTAGCTTATAAGCATTTCTACAGTAGTTATGGGCAATTACAAATCCCTTCATAAGCGTGTGGGTCAAGGAAGCCTGGTGAAGGCTTTTTTGCTATCTAAAAGTATCAAATATCCGTATAATGAGTAATATATTATTAAGACGATAGTCCATTGAATGATCAACATTCGACACTATCAAGGAGGTAAAAGAATGGGTTTATTATATCAAGAATCAGTCAAAGTGCGTCACTACCATTGTAATGCATTAGGGGAGATGACACTTCCTGCTATCTTGGATATCATGTTGATTGCATCCAATAATCAAGAAGCGACGATTCCAGAAGCGAAAGAAGGTTTCCGCCAAGAGGGTTGGGCTTGGATCATCACACAAAATCAAATAGACATCAATCGTTTACCACGTTACAACGAGGATATCATTGCAGAAACCGAGGCAACAACTTACAACAAGTTTTTCAGCAAGCGTCATTACGCCTTGAAAACAAGTGACGGTCTAGTTTTGGCCCAAGCAGAGACAACATTCGCCTTAATCGACTTGAATCAACGGTCAATCGTCCGAATTCCAGAAATCGTTGCTGAATGGTATCAAGTTGAAAAAGAAGAAAGACCGAGTCGCCGTAAACGATTAAGTAAAGAAGTAGCACATGAATCAAAAGTTGACCGCTTTGAAGTAAAGTTCTTAGATATCGATCTCAATAACCACGTAAACAACACCATCTACTTAAGGTGGATTACCAATTCACTAGGCATGGAATGGTTTGAAAAATATACACCAACCACCTTCACCATTGCCTATGAAAAGGAAATGTACTTGCATCAAGAAGGTGCCGTGCATTCTGACTTATCAACATTATCTGAAGACCTGAAATCGGATGGTACTTTCAACACGCAGCATGTCATCGATAGTGAAGATAACGCCCACTGTTTAGCAGAAATCACATGGCAGGTAAAATAACCGGCTAGTTTGGAGTAAGTATGCAAGTAAATAGAGACTATTATATTATTGAACGAATGGAATGGAATCAATACTTAAAAGACTTAAAGGAAGAATTTGAGATCAAGCTGACCAATGAACAATTGGACCGGCTAACATCTTTAAATGATTCCCTATCTTTGAAAGATGCAAACGAAGTATACAAACCTTTAACCCAGTTGATTGCCATTTACCGTGAAAACTATAAGAACCTTGAAAGAAAGAGGGCCAATTTCTTCGGCATCACTGGAGAAATACCGCCATTTATTATTGGCATTGCCGGTGGGGTAGCAGTTGGTAAAAGTACAACAGCTCGATTGCTGAAACTCTTTTTAGCGCAAGCCTATCCTGATTTAAACGTGGAATTAGTGACTACAGACGGGTTCTTATACCCAAATACAGTACTTGAAGAAAAAGGGTTAATGGACCGGAAAGGGTTCCCAGAATCTTATAATATGGAGGCCTTGGAAACTTTCTTAACAGATGTGAAAAGCAATAAAAGTGAAATCTATTATCCAAAGTATTCCCACTCCGTTTATGATATTGTAGAGGACGAGGAGAATGTATTGCGTAACCCTCAAATTCTAATAGTTGAAGGTATTAATGTCCTACAAACATCAGAGAATAATACGGTTTATATGAGTGACTTCTGGGATCTGTCCGTCTACGTCGATGCAGATGAAAAGCAGATCGAGGAATGGTTCTACCAACGATTCAACCTCTTAGTTGACCAGGCTGTTGACCACCCGGATGACTTTTACTATCAATTTACCCAAGTGCCCCATGAAAAGGCCATGGAGAGAGCAGAGCATACTTGGAATAATATCAACCTGATTAACTTGCAGGAGTATATCTTACCAACACGCAATAGAGCCAATATTGTCATACATAAAGAAAAAGACCACTATATCAATGAGTTGTGGATCAAGAAATATTAGAAAGAAGACGGATAGTGAAGAAGAAGTTTACTTGGCGAAGAATCGTCAGTTTGTTATTTGTAGTGATTATCGGTTATTGGGCAATCAATAATTTCGGGTCAATCAAAGGGATATTTGATTCAATTATTGCTGTCACATTACCATTCATACTAGGTGCAGCTTTGGCCTTTATCCTGAATTTACCTTTGAAATTTTTTGAAAGGCATATGACTAAGCTAGTTGGGAAATATTACACTTGGTACAGGATCGTGGGGATTTTATTTGGTTACCTGATCATCGCTGGGGTGATTGCCTTTATTATCTTCCTAGTAGTACCGGATTTACAGGAAACATTAGGATCATTTATTAGCCAAGTACCATCGGAAATCAATTTGCTTTATAACAAAATTAATCAGTATATTGCAGATAATCCGCAAATACTAGAAACTGTTAACCAATTGGATGTGGACACCAATCAATTGAGAGACCAATTATTCTCAATCGTCCAATCCTTTACATCAGGTATTTTGGATACTACATTTAGTCTTGTTGGTAACCTTTTGAACGGCATCTTTAATGCATTTGTAGCCATTATCTTTGGTACGTCAATCCTATTTAAATAAGAAACCTTAACCAGACAATTTAAAAAGATTATTTACGGTACTATGCCTAAGCACTGGGCCAACTTTACCGTCAACTTAGGCGCTGAAGCCAATCAAACCTTTGGCCAATATGTGTCTGGACAGGTAACTGAAGCCGTTATTTTACTGGTACTCGTCTTTATCGGAATGACCATTTTCAACTTCCCGTTCACCTTATCGATCTCGGTCCTAACTGGTGCAATGGCTTTGGTCCCTATCTACGGGGCCATCATGGGTGGGGTTGTCGGCTTCTTCCTAATCGCTGTTGTTGATGTTGTCCAAGCTATTTGGTTTATCATTTTCATTATTGTAGTCCAGCAAGTGGAAGGGAATATCATATACCCACGAGTTGTCGGTGGGTCAGTCGGTCTACCAGGCATTTGGGTTTTATTCTCAGTAACCGTTTCAGGTGCCTTCTTCGGCCTAGCCGGAATGTTACTATCAGTGCCGATTTTTGCCCTATGCTACAAACTGGCATCCGCAACCATCAATTACAATTTAGACCAAGACAATATCAAAGTAACCACAGAAACCAATAATCTTAAATAGGATCAAGTGAATAGTGATTTTGGCAAAAGGGCGATAACCAATTTGTTATCGCCCTTTTTTGGTGGCTGCTGGCCATTCTTTTCCCAAATTCGTTTTAGAAAGGTCATATCAAAATGGTTTTCTTGTACACAAAAAATAGTGTTGGTAGAAATGATTGTGCATTTTCCACCAACACTATTTTCTTTTGCACGATTGTATGCGTATCGTTTATTAAGAATATCCCATTGAAACGTCCATTGGTGTTTCTTCTGAGAATTGACTATTGTATAAATCAGCGTAGAAGCCGTCTGCTGCCATTAATTCATCATGGGTACCATGTTCAGTGATATTCCCTTGTTGCATAACTAGAATCAAGTCAGCGTCACGAATCGTTGATAAACGGTGGGCAATTACGAAGCTCGTTCTGCCTTCCATAATTTTATTCATAGCCTCTTGAATCAATTTTTCAAGACGTGTATCTACTGATGAGGTAGCTTCATCCAAGATTAAGATATCTGGATCCGCAATCACGGCACGAGCGATGGTCATCAATTGTTTTTGTCCTAATGAAATATTGTTGGCTTCTTCATTGATTCCCATTTCATAACCGCCAGGTAGGGTGTTGATGAAATGGTCAACGTTGGCAACTTCTGCTGCTTCTTGGACTTCATAATCATTGGCATCTAACTTACCGAAGCGAATATTTTCTAAGACAGTATCAGTGTATAACCAAGCATCTTGTAATACCATACCAAAGTGCTTGCGTAATTCTCCGCGTGTCATTGATTTAGTAGGTACACCATCAATTTTAATCGCACCAGCATCCACGTCATAGAAACGCATCAACAAGTTGATTAAAGTCGTTTTACCTGCACCAGTTGGTCCTACAATGGCCACTGTTTGACCAGGCTCAACTTTGAATGAGATATCTTGCATCAAGGGTTTCTCTGGGTCATAACCGAAACGTACGTGGTCGAATTCAACAGCACCAGTAACTTTCGCTGGTAGGTGTCCGGTAACTTCTTCTTGGATTTCATTTTCCTCGTCTAAGAAATCAAAGACACGGTGGGCGGCAGCTAGGGCTGATTGTAAGACACCAGATAGTTGGGTCAACATTTGAATCGGTTGGGTAATTTGCATCACATATTGGACCAAGGCTTGTAGATTACCAACTGTCAACTTCCCAGCAAGGGTATATAAACCACCAGCAATCGCAGTGGCCACGTAACCCAAGTTACTTACCGTATTCAGTAACGGCATCATTAGGGACGATAGGAAGCTGGCTCTAAAACCGTAATCCCGCAATTGTTGGTTTCGGCGTTCGAATTCTGCCACCGATTCCTCTTGACGACTATAAACCTTGATTTCAGTGAAACCTGACAATTGTTCTTGCGTATAACCAAATAAGTTCCCCAAGGCATTCGCTTGATTTTGGAAGGCTGATTGCGATTGGTTAATAATCAGCTTAGCAAAAAGGAATGACAATGGAATTGTGGTCACAATAATTAAGGCGAGGTGCCATTGAATAATGAACATGGAAATAACCGCAAAGGAAATCCCAAGAATCGCATTCACGAACTGGATAAAGGACTGTTGCAAAGCATTGGTAATTGAATCAATATCATTGGTCATTCGGGATAAGACATCACCCGTTGGATGGCTGTCAAAATAAGAAACAGGCATGTTGTTGGCTTTCTTAGCCACATCGTTACGAAGGTCGTAAATAGCATTTTGTACCACGTTTGTTAGCCAATACTGACCTAAGTATTGACCCGACCAGAAGAAGCAACCACGGATAAAGTAAAGTAGGGCAATGTAACCAACGTAATCATAGTTGATACCTGCACCAGGTACTTGGTTCATCAAATCCACTACATTACTGGTTAATTCAGTGATAGCTAAACCAAGTACGATAGGTTCTAAAACACCGGCAATATTCATCCAAACAGTGGCAAACATGGCCAAGAAGAATTGGCCTTTATAGGGTTTGATATACCGCCATAGGTTGCCTAAGATTTCCTTAGTTGGAATTTCTCGTTTTTCAATTTCTGTATTAGCCACGATTTAATTCCTCCTCACTTAATTGAGATGATGCAATTTCATAGTAAAGTTCAGACGTTTTAAGCAATTCTTTATGAGTACCGCGCGCTGCCACTTCACCCTCATCTAGGACGATGATTTGATCAGCATGGATAATGGAACTTACACGTTGGGCAACGATGATAGTTGTTGCATTCTGTGTTTCGTCTTTTAAGGCTTGGCGCACTGCAGCATCAGTCTTGTAGTCTAGTGCTGAAAACGAGTCATCAAAGATGTAAATTTCTCGGTCCGCGATAATGGAACGGGCAATAGACAAACGTTGTTTTTGTCCACCAGATAGGTTGGCCCCACCTTCATCTAAATGAGTCGCATATTTGGTCTCCAAACGGTTAATAAATTCAGAAGCCTGCGCCACGTTAGTCGCTCGGTCCAGGTCCATATCATCCGCATTGAATTTACCATAACGTAAGTTTTCCGCGATATCCCCAGTAAATAGTAGGGCTTTTTGCGGTGTATACCCAATTTTTGACCGTAAAGCGTTTAATTCATAGTTTCGAACGTCAATCCCGTCAATTAAAATCTGACCCTTACTCACGTCGTAGAAACGTGGGATTAACTTAACAATCGTTGATTTACCAGATCCAGTTGACCCAATAAAAGCCACCGTTTCACCAGGATTTGTTTTAAAGGAAATGTTCCGTAGAACGGGCTTAGAGGCATCTGGATAAGCAAAGTCAACGTCACGGAATTCTAGGGTACCAAATTCATCAGATTCAGTAATAGCCACTTGTGGATCAGGTGAAGCAACTGTAATTGGCATATCCATCACTTCTCGTAATCGACCAGCTGAAACCGCCGCACGTGGGTACATCATAAAAATGTTGGCAAACATTAATAATGAGAATAATGCGTGGAAAACGTACTCGATAAAGGCAACCATGATACCGACTTGCATAGAACCAGTCTCAATCAAGCCAGCCCCAAACCAAAGGATCGCAATAATCACGGTATTCAATAATAGAGAGAATAGGGCCGGTGTAACCGCGATGGTTTTGAATAATTTACCAGATTGTTTCTTGTAAGATTGGTTAACGTCTTTAAACCGGCCTTCTTGGAAGTGCTCATTATTGAAGGCACGGATTACACGTAAACCAGTAATGTTTTCCCGTAGAATCCGGTTGATATTATCTAAACTTGCCTGTTGTTTTTCGGAAATCGGCAAAGTGTATTTGGCAATAAAAATCACAGATAAGATGATAATAATAGAAACGGGAATCACGTAGATTCCTAATGCTGGTGAAATGGAGAAGATCATAATGATCGAGAAAATTAGCATCATAGGCGATACTAGGCCTTGTTTTAAAGTCATCTCCATAAATTGTAAAATCACAAAGGCATCGGTTGAAATACGGGTCGTTAAAGATGCCACACCCAACTCTTGAAACTCATGGTGAGATAGGTTTTGCATTTTTTTGTAGGCGTCATTTCGGATGTTCATGACCATGTCATTGACGATATTAGAAACCGTATAAGCGGTAATCGTCCGTGAAACGAGGGATAGTACCACTAATCCCATCATTATCCATGTATAGCGCCATAATAAAGGGATATTCTGGGTAATAATGGCATTATCAATCATTTGTGCTAATAAAGTAGGTAAGCCGATCATTACTGCTGCCGTTCCAATGGTAGCAATGAATGTGATCAGCAATTTACCAGGGTATTTTTTAACGTATTTCCAGATAAAATTCAAATGTTTTCCTCCTTAAACTTATTTTGCCTAGTAGTCATTGAAAAATATAAAACATAAATTATCGCCAAAGTGAATAAAAGGCAGACCGAAATCGGTCTGCTTTTATCAGTTTGTGTTTTAACAACACTATTTTATTCAGCGTATAATTTTTGGATGCGGTCTTGCACATCTTTATTGTCTAAAAATTCTTCGTAAGTAGTATCCATACGGTCAACCACACCATTTGGTGTTACATGGATGATACGGTTAGCGATTGTTTGGATAAACTCACGGTCATGAGAAGTAAATAATTCGACTTCTTTAAATTTGATTAAGCCCTCATTCAGACTAGAAATAGATTCCAAGTCCAAGTGATTTGTAGGATCATCCATAACCAATACATTGGCTTTAGATAACATCATCTTAGATAACATACAACGAACACGTTCCCCACCTGATAATACATCTAGGTTTTTATTTACTTCGTCACCAGAGAATAACATACGACCTAAGAATGAACGTAAGAATGTGTTATCTTCTTCCTCTGGACCATTGGCGAATTGACGTAACCAATCAAGGATACTTTGTTGGCTATTTTCAAATTCATCTGAGTTATCTCGTGCCAGGTAAGTTTGACTTGTAGTGACACCCCATTTGTATGAACCTGAGTCTGGTTCCATATTCCCTGTGATGATTTCCATTAAAGCAGTAGTTGAGATATCGTTACGAGATACAAAAGCTACTTTATCTTTTGGACGGATAATGAATGATACATTATCTAATACTTTCACGCCATCAATTGTTTTAGAAAGGTTTTCTACTGTTAGTACATCATTACCAATTTCACGTTCTGGCTCGAATCCAACAAATGGGTATTTACGGCTTGAAGGACGGATGTCATCCAATTCAATTTTCTCCAATGTTTTCTTACGAGAAGTCGCTTGTTTTGATTTAGATGCGTTGGCAGAGAAGCGGGCGATAAAGTCTTGTAACTCTTTCACTTTCTCTTCTTTTTTCGCATTTGCATCAGCTTGTAATTTAGCAGCTAATTCTGAAGATTGTTTCCAGAAGTCGTAGTTACCAACGTAAAGTTGAATTTTACCGTAGTCTACGTCACAGATGTGGGTACATACCTTGTTTAGGAAGTAACGGTCATGGGAAACAACTAATACAGTGTTCGGGAAGTTGATGATATATTCAGCTAACCATTCGATGGTGTCTGAATCCAAACCGTTTGTCGGCTCATCTAGTAGTAAGACGTCAGGTTCACCGAATAGAGCTTGTGCAAGTAAGACTTTTACTTTTTCTTGCTCAGCTAATTCGCTCATTGTTTGGTAGTGCATGCCTTCGCCAATACCTAAACCACGTAATAATTGTGATGCTTCATTTTCAGCATCCCAACCATTCATTTCAGCAAATTCAGCTTCTAATTCACCAGCGCGAATACCGTCTTCTTCAGAGAAGTCAGCTTTAGCATATAGGGCATCTTTTTCTTCACGAACTGTGTAAAGACGTTTGTTACCCATGATAACAGTGTCTAAAACTGTGTATTCTTCAAAACCAAAGTGATTTTGGCTTAAAACTGATAGGCGTTCGTCGTCACCCATTGATACGTTACCAGTTGTTGGGCTTAATTCGCCAGATAATACTTTTAAGAAGGTAGATTTACCCGCTCCGTTGGCACCGATAATGCCGTAGCAGTTCTCAGGTGTGAATTTTAAGTTTACTTCATCATACAATTTACGACTTGCAAATTGTACACTTACATTATTTACAGTTAACATCTTGATCCTCTTTCTTCCATAAGATTCGTGGCGTAAAACGCCTGACCATACTCATGGTACATGATTAGCACCCTTGAATCAAATACATTTAATCCAAAGGTGCTATTTTTATTGCGACCGATTATTAAAATCCGTCACTATTTTTTATTTAGTCTATTTTGCAAACGTTCAAACCAAGTCATTTTACTGCGCGGGGCAGATGTTCTGGCTTGTTCGCCTTCGTTTAAAGCCTTTTGCATGAAGATTTGTTGTGAGTCTACTGGCGCTAAATCATTTTGTACATATTGGTAGGTACAGTCAGGTAATTTGTAACGCGCTTTGGTATTATCTTCTAAGTATACTTTCAAGATTTCCATGATTTCTTCATGAATATGTTCATCTAAAATAGGGAACTCGATTTCTACACGGCGGATCATGTTACGGGTCATCATATCAGCAGATGATAAGAATAATTTCTCATCACCGTTGTTGTTGAACCAGTAGATACGGCTATGTTCTAAGAAACGGCCAACAACTGAAATGACATTGATATTTTCTGATACGCCAGGAATACCCGGTACCAGACAGCAAATACCACGGATAATCAGATCTACTTTTACCCCAGCTTGACTCGCTTCGTATAATTTTCTGATGACATCTTTTGACGTTAGTGAATTCATTTTGGCAATAATATGACCATTACCATTTGCTTTGTGGGCTTGAATTTCGTCTTCGATATCTTCAATGTAGTTATCTCGAATCGCAAAAGGTGATACGTGCAGGTAGTGGTAGTCTGGTTGGTTAGAGTAACCACTTAGGTAGTTGAAGAAGTCTGTTGCATCTTCCGCGATCCCTTCGTTAGTTGTGATGATCCCCATATCAGTATAGAAACGGGCAGTCTTATCATTGTAGTTACCAGTTCCAAGATGGACGTAACGGTGAACGCGACCATTCTTTTGTTTCACAACCATGGCAATTTTAGAGTGGGTTTTAAGGTGGGTTTTACCATAGATTACATGACAACCAGCTTCTTCTAAGATTTTTGCCCATTGGACATTATTTTCTTCATCGAAACGTGCTTTCAATTCCACTAAAACTGTTACTTGTTTACCACGTTCTGCAGCTGTTTTTAAGGCTGAAATAATTGGTGAATTCGCCGATACTCGGTATAAAGTTTGCTTGATTGCAAGGGTATGCGGGTCATTGGCTGCATCTTGGATAAATTCGACCACTGGTTTGAATGAATCATAAGGGTGGTGTAGGAAGATATCACGTTTTTCAGCTAATTTGAATAAATTAGTGGTTTGTAATTCGCTAGGGTAAACCGGTTTAAATGGTTCATAGCGTAAGTTAGGGAAGTAGTTTTCCAAAACATCGATGGCATCCCCAAGGCCGGTTAAGTCTAGTGGACCGTTAACAAAGTATAGGTCCCGTTCTAATAGACCCAATTCTTCCAGCAGGTATTCAAGGTCAGCATGGATATATTCTTGATCATAATTTTCTTCTTGTTGAATTTCGATACGAACGGCCATACCGTTACGTCGTTCTACTAAGTAGTCTTCAATGACTGTTAATAAATCGTCCGCGCCATCTTCTTGAATGTCTAGATCGGCATTACGGGTCACACGGAACAAGAAGCTGGATTCGATAGTGTAGCCAGTAAATAAGGTTTCAATAAAGTTTGTCACAATATCTTCTAGATTAATGAAGTAGTAGTGACCATTTTCTTCGTAATGGAAGTAACGGTTCACCAATTGTGGAATGGGGACAATTGCTACCTGCTGCTCGCCTTCACGGCTTAAATTCACAAAAATATGAATTAATTTGTTATTTAAGCTTGGAAAAGGACGATAAGCATCAATACCAAGTGGCGTAAGCGTTGGGTAAATTTCATTGAAGAAGAATGTTTTCATTTTCTCTTGGCGACGCGTAGGCGCTTCGTTGAAACGGATAAAGTGGATATTATGTTTTGCCACTTCTTTCTTCAATTCTTGGTATAGGGCATATTGATATTCGTTATTTTCATGGTTCTTATCCGCAATGGCGATTAATTGCTGTTCAGGTGTCCATTGCTTTTTACTATCCAGTTCATTCACATTTAAGTGGAATTGATCTTGTAAACCAGCAACCCGGACCATCATAAATTCATCTAGGTTAGACGTCCCAATACTTAGAAAGCTTAATCGTTCTAATAAAGGGTTTCTGTCATCAGCAGCTTCTTGCAATACACGGTAGTTAAAATTTAACCAAGAGACTTCTCGGTTTTCATAGTAATCAGGATTATCAAGATCGTATTTGATTTGTTCAGTCATTTTTGTATTCTCCTTTTCATTAAGCTACGGAGAGATTAGTAACTGTTATAAAATGGCCCGATATGAATTTGCATTTATAAACTCTAGGGTAATGTCTTTGCCGATTGCACGTTCTACATGTTTCTTTTGGTCCTCAGAACGGTAGACTTCGGATAATAATTCTCCTTGGTAGAAGATACGTAGGATCAGGTTATTACCTTTCATCACGGTATCCATACTTTTCACAATATTGTTATGAGAATCATTTAGACATTCAGCAAACTTGATCAGTCCTCCAATGTGTTGAAGGGTTTCCACTTGTTTATCGTCTAGCATTTCTCCATAGGTTGTTAAATATTGGTCAAATAAAGTTTTATTTTTATATGAAGCTAAAATAGAAAGGGCTAATCTTTCAGGATGCGAGAATCCATTTAAGTTAGAGTTAGAAAGTAAATAGAAGGTATGTTGTGATGCGTTTCCTGGTTCAATCATTTCCCCAAGATTGTACAAATATGCCCCATAATTCATTAACTCTAATTCACGATCATTCAATTTCAAATAGCCATCTTCACTTAAGGCCGCGTGTAACTGGCGAGCAATCACCATCCGTTGCGCTGAATCAGGCATTGAAAATTGGTAAATACTAGATAATCGCTCAACTGTTTCTTGAGCCACTCGATGGATGTCGAAGGCAGACCGGTATTTTTCCTCTAAATATTCATACACAATACCCTCACGCAATCCTTCTTGTGAGAACTTAAATACTGGTGAATCAACGGTTTGAATTAATTCTTGGAAAACGATTGTCGCTGGCACAATAATATCTGCTCGGTTAGAAGACAAACCTTCTAATTTGAGCATCTCTTTCATTGACAAGTCGACAAAAGTATCAAAGACTTGGTCAATTTGCTTTGGCTTCATTGTATATCCATGTAAACCAGCCATACCGTAATTTGACTGCATTTGGTGGACACGGGCAACGTTACGCGCAGAACCACCAATAGCAAAAATCGGTAAGTTTAAGTTTTCAAAGAAAGGTTGTTCAGAAAAGGCTTGGCGGACAAATTTACGTGTTTCCTTGATGCTTTTAGCATCATTGAAGTCTTTCCCGTTAAAGAATTTTTCTTGTAATGATACGGCCCCAAATGGGAAAGAGAAGGCTTCAACCAATTCCTTGTCCTTAAAGACTGTGATTTCTGTTGAGCCACCACCGATATCAATGGATACACCGTCAGAATCACTCATAGAGTGAACGACTGCAGAGAATCCGTAGTAAGCTTCCATTTCTTCTGGCACTAGTTCAATGGTTACACCAGTTTTTTTCTTCACTTGATTGATAATGTCATCTTTATTTTTTGATTGTCGGATGGCTGCAGTTGCTTTTGGCAAGATGCGGTCAGCTTTCAATATAGCCGCTTCTTTTGCAAAGGCGCCAATTATCCGGGCTAGGGTATCAATACCTTCTTGTGACATTTCGTGATTATCATTTATATATTGAAAAATCCGTGCGGGAATTTTAATGTTTTGAATTTCTCGCATGGCTAAATTATCTTCGACTTGAAAGACAACAAGGCGAATAGAGTTTGAACCTATATCAATCAAACCAATTCGTTCTTTCATAACTATTGTGTCCTTTCGTTTTTCATGTGCTTCAGTAACAACTAAAATTAAAATTATCTTAAGCTTAGTATAACGCAATTTCAGCAAATCCGAAATAATATTTCCCGATAAGTAAAAGACTATTTCTACAAGTGAATTAGATAGGGGATTCTAGAAAAAGAGGGCCGTGACATCAAAGCCACTAGCCCCCTAATTGTTATTTAACGATAGCCGTAATACCGGGTAACGAAAGTCAAACTCTTCCGACCTTTCCCAAAATATTCCAATTACTTGACAGTAATTGTTCGGCTCTTGGGTCGTTTAAATGTTTTTTGCTCATAAGCCAATTCCTATAAAGTCTAGTGTCTGGGTGAATGGTGACTATATAGTGATTTTATAACCGCTATATTTTAGTCGCTTTCAGCCATTTTCAGTGACAGGTAAATGGCATTCGCTACGCCACCATCGTAATTGCTGGTTGTTTCATATTTAGCGTATGATTTCACTTCCGGTTCCGCATTGGCCATCGCAAACGAATAGCCAGCCACTTTTAACATAGACACGTCATTGAAATTATCCCCAACTGCCACGACATTATCAATGTTGTAACCATGGTCTTGACAGTATTTTTCAATAGCCTTACCCTTAGTCCCATCTGCATGGTTGATTTCAATATTGTACTTAAATGATGAGGTGATATGGGTATCTGGGTATTGGTCACCGATTTCTGCCGCCATTGGTTTAATCGTATTTTCTGGATCAGCATCTACGAAAGTAATCTTGATGATGGCTTGACCTTCCTCAGTGATCAAAGTTCTTAAATCATCACGATAATCGATAGTTGTTACCTCATTCGATTGGGTTGCACGCGTTCTCGCTTCTTCTAATGACATTTCCGGATTCATCTCGTGAATCAGTTCCGTAATTGCAAGAATACGTTGCTCTAATGAAGATGAGTAGACATTTTTACTGGTCATGGCCTCCATATAAAAGCCCGCTTCATAACCCTTATCTAGAATATCAAGGGCAGTTTGGTCATCGATATCCACTTCGTATTCTACTTTCCCATTTCTGTCAAAAAGGATTGAGCCATTTAAACCGATAATCGGACAACGAATACCCGCTTCATCCAATTTGACTTTAGCTTCTGTAAAATTACGGCCAGTACACACAACAAATGGAATCCCTTTATTATATGTATGCATTATCGCATCAATATTTGCTTGTGGAATATCCATATTTTCGTCCAACAAGGTGCCATCCATATCTGAAACAATCAATTCAATCATTTGTAAGCTCCTATCTCAATTAAGTTAAATTCAGTTTACCACGGTCAATTTAAATTCACTAATCAAACGGTGCATGGAAAAACAGATACCAACCTAATCTAACCAGTAGTATGACTAAGCAGTAAATCACAAAAGACGTAATTCATGTTATAATGAAAGTTGGACTATTAAGAAGAGGGGAGCGTAAAGCATGACAAGACTAGGGAAGATGCCAAGTGACTGGGCCAAAGAATTAGCGCCAGTATTAGGGTCTGAGAATTTTAAAAGACTTGAAGATTTTATCATACAAGCATATGAAAAAGGCCCGGTTTACCCAGACCAAAATCATATCTATGCAGCTTTTGAGCATACGCCATTTGACCAAGTGAAAGTAGTCATCTTAGGACAAGATCCCTACCATCAACCAGGTCAAGCGCAAGGTTTGAGTTTTTCAGTTAACAAAGGTGTGAAGATTCCACCTTCTTTACGAAATATCTATAAAGAACTTCAGGCAGATCTAGATATCGAACCTGCTAGTCATGGGGATTTAAGAGAGTGGGCTGACCAGGGTGTTTTATTATTGAATGCAGTTTTGACTGTGCCAGATTCTAGCGCTAATGCCCACAAAGGTAAAGGATGGGAAGTTTTAACCGATGCGGCTATCAGTGCCTTAAATCAAGCGCCTGAGCCCATTGTCTTTATTTTATGGGGCAATTCAGCAAAGGCCAAGGCTACCTTAATTGATGAAAATAAACATTACATTCTAAGTTCAGTGCACCCGAGTCCCTTATCCGCCTTACGTGGCTTTTTCGGGACTAAGCCATTTTCCAAGGCAAATGAATTGCTGGAAAAATCAGGGCGGACACCAATTAATTGGCAAGTGTCAGAATAGATGGTTAATGGGTTTCTGGATGGTGGATACATTGACCGGGCGCACAATGGCAAGTAACATGGTCAACGTAAGTGGCTTGGTCTAGGGCATTGAGGATATTACCCTTCATCTTATCGTCTAATACAGAGGCTTGAATAAGTGCAGAAATCACCTTGTCAGCATCGGTATTACACCAACCATTTAATAGGGTCTGTGCTTGGTTTTCTAAGGCAGTGTCTTCATCGATTGCCGGGCGGTAAATAAATGATTTACCGTTTTTAGTCGTTTCTAGCCAGTTCTTTTTAGTTAGGCGGCCTATTAAGGTCTTAATCGTTGCGGCTTTCCAATCTTTTTTGTCCTCTAACGAGGCGATAATGGTGCGGGAATTCGTTTCTTTTTGCGCCCATACGACCCGCATGACTTCCCACTCAGCAGCGGAAACATCTTGGAAATCTTGTCTTTTTTCTTGGATAATATTACTTGTCATCGCTGACTCCTTTCAGTAGTCGATATCAGATGATTGAATCAATTTTAGTTTACATTTGTAGATGGTTAAAAGCAAGTCAAATGGATTTTCTGTAGTTAATTTGTAATAATAGATTTGCAAAAAATAGACTTAAAACATTTTTTGTATAAATCATCTCATAATTTAAAATAAAATTTTCAAGCAAAAGATTTATTTGTGGGCAAAAAGGGCTCGAATGATTATTTAAACTTCAAATGAATTGCCTTAATTGTTGGCTTAGACTGATGATTGTATTTTATAATAACGTCTGGCTAACTGGATGCGTTTATTTTTACAGAAACAATACTCGTCTTAAATAGTTGAAATTACAGAATGAACCATATATAGTTATATGTAACAAAAATACACCACTACATGTAGTGGTGTCGTTTTTTTTGAATGGGAGGAATGTGATGTGAAAATTGTGTACATGTCTCTAACCGGACAGACACACAAGTTTGTAAATAAACTTGAAATGGATAGCCTGAGAATTACAATGGATAATGCTTTTCAAGAAATTAACGAACCCTATATCGTGATTGCTCCAACTTATGATATTGAAGTGACCGAAATACTAAATGATTTTATTGAAACTGGCCATAACCTAACGTATTTAAAAGGTGTTTGCGGTTCCGGAAATTTAAATTTCAATGAACTCTATTGTTTTACTGCAAAAGATCTAGCAGAAGCGTATAATGTACATTTGCTGTTAACTTTTGAATTCCAGGGAAATGTGAACGATGTAACAATTATGAAAGAAAAGGTGAATGAAATTGGACCAACCTAAAGCAGTAGTACAAGAAAAAGAAATTACATATTTCAAGCTGAATAACGAGGTTAACCGTCCACTAGACGGAAAAATTCAAATCGAGAAAGATAAAGAAGCGGTACGGGCTTACTTTTTAGAGCACGTTAACCCAAATACCGTATTCTTCTATACTCTAGATGAAAAAATCGACTACTTAGTTGAGCATGACTACTTAGAAGAAGGCTTTTTAAATCTATACAACCGTGACTTTGTGAAACGTTTAATGCAAGAAACGTATGACTTCAAATTCCGTTTCAAATCATTTATGAGTGCCTACAAGTTCTATACGCAATACGCACTTAAAACAAACGACGGTAAACGTTATTTAGAGCGTTATGAAGACCGTATTGTATTTACAGCTTTATATCTAGCAAATGGTGACGAGCAAGTAGCGAGCGATTTACGGGATGAAATGATCAACCAACGATACCAACCAGCGACGCCTACCTTCCTAAATGCAGGTCGTAAACGTCGTGGTGAATTGGTTTCATGTTTCTTAATCCAAGCAACTGATGACATGAACTCGATTGGTCGTACAATCAACTCAGCACTACAACTATCTCGTTTAGGTGGTGGGGTTGGTGTGAACTTGACCAATATTCGTGCAGCCGGAGATCCAATTAAGAAAATTGAAAATGCTTCTTCAGGTATCATTCCAGTCATGAAATTATTAGAAGATTCTTTCTCTTACTCTAATCAATTAGGGCAACGTAACGGTGCAGGTGCAGTTTACCTTAGTGTCTTCCATCCAGATGTTGTTTCATTCTTATCTGCGAAAAAAGAAAACGCTGATGAAAAAATCCGTGTGAAGACTTTATCACTAGGTCTAGTTGTACCTGATAAATTCTACGAATTAGCAGAAAAAGACGAAATGATGTACTTATTCAGCCCTTACGATGTTGAGCGTATTTATGGTAAACCTTACGCCTATGTCAACATTACAGAAGAGTATGATAACTTGGTAAACAACCCAGAAATCAAGAAGTCTAAGATTCGCGCGCGTGATTTAGAAGACGATATCTCTAAATTACAACAAGAATCTGGTTATCCTTACATCATCAACATCGATACTGTAAATGACCAAAACCCAATTGACGGGACAATTGTTATGAGTAACTTGTGTTCAGAAATTTTACAAGTACAACGTCCTTCAATTATCAATAACGACCAAACATTTGAAGAATTAGGTACAGATATTTCATGTAACTTAGGTTCGACAAATATCAACAACTTAATGCATTCGCCAGACTTTGGTAAATCTATTGATACAATGGTTCGTGGTTTGACCTATGTAACAGATGCATCAGCTATTGACGTAGTACCTTCAATTAAAAAAGGTAACGACTTAGCACATACTATCGGCTTAGGTGCAATGGGACTACATACTTATTTTGCCTTAAATGAAATGCACTATGGTTCACCAGAATCGATTGAATTTACAGACAAATACTTCTTATTGTTAAACTACTATACTTTAGTAGCGTCTAACAGAATCGCTAAAGAACGTGGTGTCACTTTCGAAAACTTCGAAAACTCAACATATGCGACGGGTGAATATTTTGACAAATACATCAATGAAGAAACAACGTTTGAATTTGAAAGAGTTGCAGCACAATTTGAAGGTATTCACATCCCAACTCAAGAAGACTGGAAAGCCTTACGCGCTGCCGTTCAAGAGCATGGTTTATACCACCAAAACCGTTTAGCAGTTGCGCCTACTGGTTCAATTTCTTACGTTAATGAAACAAGCTCAAGTTTACACCCAATCATCCAATTGATTGAAGAGCGTCAAGAAAAGAAAACTGGTAAGACTTATTATCCAGCACCATTCTTAAGCAATAAGACTCTACCTTATTACCAATCTGCTTACGACATCGACAACCGTCGTATTATCGATATCTATGCAGCTGCTCAACAACATATTGATCAAGGTATGAGTTTAACCTTATTCATGCGTTCAGATATTCCTGCAGGTTTATACCCTTGGAAAGAAGGGCGTACAAGCAAAATGACGACACGTGATTTAAACATCTTGCGTCGTTACGCATGGAAACGTGGCATCAAATCTATTTACTACGTACGTACATTCACAGATAACAACGAAGAAGTTGGCGCAAATTACTGTGAAAGCTGTACTGTTTAATCGATTGCACTTGGAATAAGGAAGGAACACACATGACGAATTTTAATGAAAATCCTTATATTGCTATTAACTGGAATGATATTGAGGATATGATTGACAAGTTGACTTGGGAAAAGTTAACAGAACAATTCTGGTTAGATACACGTATTCCATTATCAAATGATTTAGATACATGGCGTACATTATCATCTAGAGAACAAGACATGATTGGAAAAGTATTTGGTGGTTTAACACTACTAGATACTTTGCAATCTGAAGATGGTATGGAATCACTTAAAGCATCTATCCGTACCCAACATGAAGAAGCGGTTTACAATAACATCCAATTCATGGAAAGTGTACATGCTAAATCGTATTCATCTATTTTCTCAACTTTAAACACACCTAAAGAAATTGATAAAATCTTTGCCTGGACACGGGAAAATGAATTTATCCAATACAAAGCGAACCGTATTAACGGCATTTACCAAAACGGTACTGACTTACAAAGAAAAGTGGCTTCAGTATTCCTAGAATCATTTTTATTCTACTCAGGATTCTATGCACCGCTATGGTACTTAGGAAACGGTAAATTGCCAAACGTTGCTGAAATTATTAAATTGATTTTACGTGACGAAAGTGTCCACGGTACTTACATTGGTTATAAATTCCAAATTGCTTTCAATCAATTATCAAAAGAAGAGCAAGAAGACATGCAAAACTGGGCCTTCAGCTTATTGTTTGAATTATATGAAAACGAAGCGAAATACAGCGAGTACATCTATGATGACTTAGGTTGGACTGAAGATGTGAAAATCTTTCTACGTTACAATGCCAATAAAGCATTACAAAACTTAGGATTTGATCCATTGTTCCCAGATACAGCGGATGATGTAGACCCTATCGTTATGAACGGTATTTCTACCGGTACTTCAAACCATGACTTCTTCTCACAAGTAGGTAATGGTTACTTACTAGGGCAAGTTGAAGCCATGTCAGACGAAGACTACGAAAAATGGACTTAAAGTTAAAATATTGCTACATAAAAAATCGCGCCTGTCGAAAATGACAGGCGCGATTTTTGCATGTTTTTTTGTATATACTTAATCATGAATGGTTTTTAGTTGTTTCTTAAACCAATTATTGATTATTTGGTAAACGGGTCTAGTATTGCCGTACATTAAACATTCATGACCGCGATTTTCAAACATCATGATTGTGACATCATCAAAACCAGAACGGGTGAATTCTTTAGCCAGTTTGTGGGTTTCTTTACCACCATTAATCAGTGGATCGTTACGACCAGCAATAATGGCAATTGGCAGGTCTTTACGGATATTTCGGGTCCAGGAAGCTTTTGTTGCTTTATGGGCAATTTTGACTAATTCTGCAAAGCCATTATTAGTGAAAACAAAACCGACTAAAGGCCAATCGGGTTCTTCACCATTTTTAGGTGGATACCAATATTCTGGAAAAGCATTGGCAACAGCAGGGTCATCAGTTATACCCGTACCGAATAGTTTTTGATGGATATAGTAATTGTAGGCATCTGGATGCAAGGTATTTAAAATAGGTGCTAAGGCTGCACCTGTCGCGAAAATAGGGCTATGGGTGTTCGTCCCACTCAATAATACGCCGTCTACTTCCTCACTATATTGACCAAGATATAAACGGGTTATATATGCCCCCATTGAATGACCTAACACATAATAGGGTAAATCGGGATAATGTTTCTTAGTTGCTTGAACAACTCGATGTAAATCTTCAACCATGACTTTAGCAGCATCCGTCGTGCCAAAATAGCCTAAACGGTTGTGTTCTTTAGCTAGTCCTCCATGGCCAATATGGTCATGGGCGATGACTAAAAAGTTTTGGTCCACAAATGACTCAGCCACTTTTTTATAGCGACCACCAAATTCTGACATCCCATGGACAATATGGATAATGGCTTTTGGATGATCAGCGTTTTGCCAAGCGTAAACAGGGATATAAGGGCGGTCAGGTGAAGCTGATGGAATAGTTACAGTGTTATAGTAGTCTAATGCAAACATAATTTCCCCTCTTTTTTTCAGTTAAGTCTATTATAGTGTCTTCAATTCTAAAGCACAATAAATAGGGATATATAATTTATGGAATAGAAAAGGCCTGTGACAAAACGTCACAGGCCTTTTAAAATATCGTTATATCATTGATTCAATTGGTAATTCAGGTCCTAAGCAGCTTCGTCTGCTTCCTCGTCCTCAACATCCTCGTCGTCGCCAGTGTCTGCTGGTCTAGATGATGATGAGGCGCTTGGTTGCGTAGTGGATGATGAAACACTTGAAGATTCCACTTCACTCGAAGGCGTTTCAGCTTCAGAACTTTCACTCACACTAGACTCAGAAGACTCGCTCTCAGACGAGCTAGATTCTTCACTCGATTCTGCAGCTGATGAAGAACTTGAGCTTGACGATGAAGAAATTGAACTAGAAATAGAACTAGAAATAGAACTTGAGCTACTTGATGATGCACGGCTAGAAGATGATGACGATGATTGTACAATCGCATTTCCAGATGCTAACCAAGCTTGGTAATCTGAATACAAGTCATCGTTAGCCAAACCAGTTAAGATTTGTGATGATGGTGTCGCGTTTGTAGGGAATTCATCTGGTATTGCATCTTTGACTAATTTCACTTCATGTACTGAATCAGGCTGTACCCAATCTGCATTTTCTGAAGTCGTAGATAGGTACCCCATAATTGCTTGGTATAGGTAACTTACAATATATCTATCTGACCCATCAATATAGCCAACTTCATCGGTAGAGAATGGGTTATCATAACCAGTCCAAATGGATAGAGCGTAATCAGTCGTGTAACCTGACATCCAAGTATCAGGTACCGCACTTGAATCAACACCGAGTTCAGCAGCCTCTTCTTTGGTATAGTTTGTCGTACCTGATTTACCAGCTTCCGCTAGACCAGCTGTATGATAGTTAGTAGACAATCCGTATGCGGTATCTGTGAAGTTATCTTTAAGCATATCGGTTACCATATATGCAGTTGAATCTTCCATGGCTTGGGTGCTTGTTGAATCAATCGTGACTTCTTCGCCATCGAAAGTTGTAAAGTAATCAACCGCACGTGGTTGGTTGTATTCACCGTAATTACCTAGAGTAGCATAGGAGGCACTCAATTGTAATGGCGTAATCTCACCAGTGATAGAGTTAGCTTCATAGACTCCATTCCCATCATTTAACACAATCCCCATACCTTGTAAGAATTCATCTACTTGGTCGGTACCAACCTCTTGTAATAGTTTTAAGGCTGGAATGTTACGAGAACCGATTAAAGCTTGACGGAGGGTGATAGTGCCTTGGTATAGGTTATCGTAGTTATTAATCTCTGTCCCATCTGAATAAGTATGTTCTTCATCTTTAATAGAAGATTCGGTAGAGTAGTTTAGATATTCTATAGCAGTCGCATAGTCCGCAAATGGTTTAATAGAAGAACCAACACTTCGTTCTAACTGAGTTGCCCGGTTATAAGACAATTGTCCTTCTTGGTTACGTCCACCGTATAGGGCTAGGATATTACCCGTTTCTGTATCCACTAATGACGCTGCAGCTTGCATGTTGTCATTTGTGAAGTAATAACCATCTTCATCCTCGATTGTATTGTAGATTTCAGTCATGGCATCCATATCTAAATGCGTATAGATTTGTAAACCGTCTGAATACATGTCATATCCTGCTTCCTCAACTTCAGTGGCAACCTCTTGAATATAAGAGTCTAACATAATTGCAGTTTCAGATTGTTCAGTTGACTCAGTGTCAATATCTTGTAAACCATCTTCAATTGGTGTGGCTACTGCCTCGTCGTATTCCTCTTGAGTAATTTTTTCATTATCCAACATCTCTGCAAGTACTAAGTTTCTTCTTTCTTCAGCAGCTTCAGGATCTGAATATGGATCGTAAGCGTTAGGTGCTTGTGGCATACCAGCTAATAGGGCAGTTTGAGCTATTGACAGCTCACTTAAAGATTTACCATAGTAAACTTCAGCAGCAGTCCCCATACCGTAGACACCGTTGGCCATGTAGACTTTATTAATATAAAACTCAAAGATTTCTTGTTTTGAGTAGTCTTGTTCTAATTGAATCGCTAGCCAGATTTCTTGGACTTTACGTTTATAAGTTTGGTCTTCCTCATTAGTTGAAAAAGAGGTTAGCTTCACTAATTGCTGGGTTAGGGTTGAACCACCTTGTGCAATCCCGCCCGCCTTTAAGTTGGCCAAAAATGAACCTGCAATACGAATCGGGTCAAAACCGTTATGCTCCATAAAGCGTTGGTCCTCAATCGAAGTAACGGCATCAAATGTTGTTTGCGAAATATCACTTTCGTCAACGATTATTCGATCGTTTTGACTAGTTTCGTACACAACGTTTCCTTCATTGTCATATACACTAGATGCGATGGTACCGTACAAATCTTCTTCGGTGATTGCAGGGCTATCAGAAATCCAGGAATAGGCAATGATTGAAAGGGCTACCCCAACTACTACACCGGCGCCAACAACACCAAGTAGGATCTTTTTCCAAAGGGCCATACCAGAGCGGTTAGACTTACCTCGCTTACCTTGATTTCTTTTAGACGACTTGTGATTATTTTGGCTTCGTCGTCTTGAGTTTTGATCTTGACTCATACTTATCACTCCTAATACAATTATTTAAATATGATGATGGGATACAATCATTTCATCCACAGCTGCTAAATAGTCAATTCGGGGTTGATACCCCATGTTTGCTTGGACACCTTCAGATTGAATTCTCTTTAATGGAATTGCAGTGATGTCATTGGCCACAAAAGCAGTCCAGTCTTCCAACAAGGCAGATATAGGGTAAACATAGGCTTCATTTCTTTCTTTAAATAGAAACAGGACAAAACAAATCCCACCATGATTGGCACAATTTGTCATGTGATCTATTTGATGTTGATGAATATTATGAAGGGGGAACTTGGTTTTAAGGTTTGTTTGTTTAGCCTCAAAATCTAGATAGTGCCCTTTATAGATACCATTATAATCTGTTGTGGAAGCTGTACGATAGTAGGCTTCAGTTATCACAGCGCGACTTCTTTTTGGATAGTCGACTGAAACAACTTGGATTGGTGTTGGCTTTTTGTGAATAATAGCTTTGTCACGCAATAAATACCACTGGTTGGCTTGATTAATCATTTCCTCCAGCTTCATACCACGCTTGGCAAAGTTTGCTTTCCCTTTAGAAGAAGCGGATAGTGAACGATTCGTCTTAGATTGGTAGACTTTACCGTTGGGATACCTCATGATGACCTCCTTCAGAATATGGCACCAAAAAATTGACACCATATTTACTCTATTTTATCCTAATTAGGACATATACCATAGTTTTAACACGGATTTTAATATAAAAACAAGAAATATCCACCCTTATAGTATAACATTAATGGCATTTTGGCTCATTAACTAGACAATTCGCCAGTTTTAGTGTAGTATTTTATGATGTTAAGATTATGCATAAATGCGTAATCGATTAGTAAATATAACTAGAGTTAGGGGAATTTAAATGTCAGTAAATTATGAACAAACATCAACAAACGAAGGTATTTTACACTTTACCGTAGCAAAAGAGGATGCAGCACAAGCTAAGAAACAAGCTTTTAACCGAATCAAAAAGGATGTATCTATCCCAGGTTTCCGTAAAGGGAAAGTAAACTATCAAATGTTTGTAAAAATGTTTGGTGAGCAATCTTTAATTGAAGATGCTGTAAACATCGTTTTACCAGAAGCTTATACAAAAGCTGTTGAAGAATCAGGTTTAGAAGTTGTTACACAACCTCGCTTCGATATTAAATCTGCTGAGCCAAATGCTGACTGGGAATTAATTGCATATGTTGCGACTAAACCTGAAGTTAAATTGGGTCAATACAAAAACCTAACTGTTGCTAAACAAGAAGTTGAAGTAACTGAAGAAGAAATCAACGACCGTTTATCTGCAGCACAAGCTAATTTAAGCGAATTGGCTTTAAAAGAAGGCGCTGCTGAAACTGGTGACACTGTTGTTATTGACTACGAAGGCTTCCAAGATGGTGAAGCATTCGCAGGTGGTAAAGGTGAAAACCATTCATTAGAATTAGGTTCTGATTCATTCATCCCTGGTTTTGAAGACCAATTAGTTGGTGTTAAAGAAGGCGACGAAGTAGAAGTTAACCTTACTTTCCCTGAAGATTACCATGCAGATGAATTAGCTGGTAAAGATGCTACATTCAAAGTTAAAGTACACGAAGTGAAAACTAAAGAAGTACCAGAATTAGATGACGAATTTGTTAAAGACGTTGACGAAGAAGTTGAAACTTTAGACGAATTAAAAGAAAAATACCGTAAAGAATTAACGGATCAAAAAGAAGCTGCAGCTAAAGAAGCTCGCGAAGAAGAAGCTTTACGTTTAGCAGTAGAAAATGCTGAAATTAATGATTTACCACACGAAATGGTACATGAAGAAGTTCACCGTCAAATGGACCACTACTTAAACGAAATGCAACGTTCAGGTATTTCTAAAGAAATGTACTTCCAATTAACAGGTACAACTGAGGCAGACTTACACACTCAATTCGAACAAGATGCTGACACTCGCGTGAAAACTAACTTGATACTTGAGCAAATCGTTGAAGATGAAAACATCACTGCTGAAGTTGAAGATGTAGAAAAAGAAATCGCTACATTAGCTGAAACTTACGGCATGACTGTTGAAGAAGTTAAAAATGTTGTAACAGAAGATATGTTGAAAAATGATATTGCATTGAAAAAAGCAATGGCATTAATCACTGATACTGTTGAAGAAGCGTAAGCTTTATTATAGTATTCAAACATAAAGCCAAGGGGGCGACTCCTTGGCTTTTTCTTAAGCAAAAGAATTGGATAATGACCAAAAAAACCGGTTCTATAATAAATAGTGTTGGTGAGATTCAATTGAGTCTCATCGGCACTATTTTTGTGTACGCAAAAAGAAGGACATGATATCCTTATTTCA
>NZ_JBSEYI010000006.1:0-130120 GCF_053627715.1 Aerococcus sp. 150760013-2 | reverse complement strand
TAAATAGCTTAGACCGCTGTTTTGCTTTGAAATAAGTGGAACAAGTCATGAGTGTTCCTAGAAACACGCCATTTTAATGGCGTTGTAGTTCATAACAGTCAGTTTGCAAAATAGCATGTAACTTTAAATTTAAAAGTAAGAGAACAGGTTGTAAAACTTCCTGTTCTCTTATTTTTTTATTTCTGGTGCACTTCCGTTTCATATTTTCTCCCTTTCTTCAACATTAGTATTAGGTATGCCAAAATAGACTTCTAGAGGAGTTCCTGAATGAATTAACCGACGTATTGTTTCTTTTCTTCATTTTTTGATTCTCCGTGCATTTGTTACTGTAGTTGTCTAATTTCTTGCTTCTCTGCGATAAAAAATAAGCATACCGTTAATATCCTTCTTCTATTTACAATGATTTCTCAAATCACTAGATACCATTAAGTTACCTATATATTCAAGCCTATTTAACACTGTTCGGTAGTACTATATCTAGATAACAAATAAAATATTAAAAAATGTTATTTGCAGTCTGCATCCTTCAGTAAGAAAAACTTTACAAATAATACCTATGGGGGTATAATATAAATACACATAGGGGTATATAAAAAAGCAACATCCTTTTACCAAGTTAAAGATTATCAAAAAGGGATTTCACCACTGCTTCCGCCGAGATGTCGTGAGTATCCCACTTGCTCGCACCGTGCTGTTGAAGGGGTGGGAAAACACGGCGCAACAAAAGGATCTCTGATGCAAGCTGGACGTATAATGCGGTGTCAGCCATTTGTTAAAGGTGGATATGATCTAGTGCTAAGTACATTTTCAGTGAAAAGAAATAGCAAACTAAAGATAATTAGAGAGGAGCAATCAAATGACAGTAAAAGTAACTGATAGCACACTACCGTCCGAAGTACAAGACGGGATTACACTAGTCGATTTTTGGGCGCCTTGGTGTGGGCCATGTAAAATGCTAGGACCAGTATTAGAAGAATTAGCAGCAGAATTTGCACCTAGAATTAAAATTGCAAAGTTGAATATTGACGAAAATAATATAACAGCCAGTCAGCTGGGTATTATGAGTATTCCAACTATGGTTTTATATAAAGAGGGTCAACCGGTTGGAAAAATAGTTGGCTACCAACCAAAAGAAGTACTGAAAGCGTATTTAACGGAAAAAGTAACCATAAAATAATCATCTATTGAGGAGGAAAAATATGTTTTTTAAAAAAATACCTACGATTTCAACCACTGAATTGGAAAAGAAATTAGCGGATAAACCGCAAATTATTGACGTGAGAGAACCACATGAATTTAAAAATGGTCATATTCCAGGAGCAAAAAATATACCATTGTCTAAAGTTGCTAACTACACGCCTAAAGGTCAAGTCTATGTAATGTGTCAATCGGGGATGCGTAGTAAACGAGCAACGAAAATGTTACTGAAACAAGGGCATGATGTTATCAACGTCCGTGGCGGTATGATGGCCTGGACAGGCGCAACAAAAGGAGGTAATAATTAATGAGAATAGTCATTATAGGTGGTGTAGCAGGCGGAATGTCTGCCGCTACAAGGTTAAGACGGTTGAATGAAACAGCAGAAATTATCGTGTTAGAAAAAGGGCCCTATGTGTCATTTGCTAATTGTGGTTTGCCTTATTATGTCGCTGGAGAAATTGATGAACGGACGGACTTGTTAGTTCAAACGCCAGAAACGTTGCAAGCAAGATTCGATTTAGATGTGCGGCCAAATAGTGAAGCTATTTCTATCGATTCCGATAATAAAGAAGTGGTCGTAAAAACCGATCAAGAAACATACACGCTGGGGTATGATAAATTAATCTTATCCCCAGGAGCAAAACCATTCATTCCACAAGCAAAGGGATTAGAAGAAGCAGAGAATATATTTACCTTACGTTCCGTTCCTGATGTCGATGCGATTGCCAACTTTATCAATATACACAACTCTAAAAAAGCAGTGGTCATAGGTGCTGGGTTTATCGGGCTAGAAATGGCAGAAAGTTTAGCCCAACGTGGAATGGAAGTTACTATTGTAGAGAAAGCACCACATGTACTACCACCTTTTGATGAGGAAATGGCAGCTTATATAACGAAAGAATTAGTAGCTAATGGTATAAAATTGTATACAGGGTTGGCAGCTGAATCATTTGAAGAAAAAGGTAAAATCGTAGTATTGGAAAATGGAGAACGCTTGGAGAGTGATATCACTTTAATGTCTGCCGGTGTAAAACCGGAAACAACGGTAGCTTTAACAGCCGGTGTCGAAACAGGTTTACGCGGTGGGATAGTCGTTGACGACCAATATGAAACTAGTCAAAAAGATATTTACGCTGTGGGGGATGCGATTGTCGTTAAACAACAAATCAACGGAGAAGACACAATGATTGCATTGGCTTCGCCAGCTAACCGACAAGGCCGTCAAGTGGCTGATGTCATTAGCGGATTAGACCGTAAAAATAAAGGTAGCATAGGGACAGCGATTGTACGAGTGTTCAAATTGGCAGCAGCGTCGACCGGTTTGAATGAACGCCAATTGCAACAAGCGGATGAGGCGTACGAAGTGATACACATTCAAGGTAAAAGTCATGCTGGCTACTATCCTAATGCAAAAACTATTGTATTAAAGTTATTATTTCATCCGACCACAGGTAAAATTTATGGCGCTCAAGCCATCGGAGAAGACGGTGTAGATAAACGGATTGATATCATTGCTACAGCTATTAAAGCCGGAATGACGGTGCAAGAGTTGCCGGAATTAGAGTTCACTTATGCCCCTCCATTTGGTTCTGCTAAAGATCCTGTTAATATGGCTGGTTATGTAGCTTTAAATCTTATGGAAGGCATTAGTGAGTCTGTTCAGTGGTATGAATTAGAAGACAAGCAAGCAGAACGATATTTACTGCTAGATGTTCGAAATGAAGGTGAACTGAAATCCAACGGCCGCTTAAAAGGTGCAATCAATATTCCTTTAGATAGTTTGCGAGACCGCATGGCGGAGTTGCCCAAAGATCAACCGATTATTGTCAGCTGTCACAGTGGACTGCGTAGCTATGCAGCAGAAAGAATATTGAAACAAAATGGCTACCAAGCCAAAAATTTAGATGGCGCATTTGCTCTTTACTCAACAGTAAAACCAGAAAAGGTGGTAAAATAATGTATAATTCAATATCAATGTCAGAATTCGAACAAAAATGGGAAAAAGAGAATCTTCCTTTAGTAGACGTTAGAGAAATCAACGAATGGGAAAATGGTCACCTGGACGGCGCAATCCACGTTCCTTTAAGTAATCTTCCAGCTGAAAAAAATAAACTGGATAAAAGCCAAGAGTATTATGTAATGTGCCACTCTGGAGCACGTTCTGCAAAGGCTTGTCAACAATTAGCACAAGAAGGATACAACGTGATAAATGTAATGGGCGGAATTTCTGCTTGGAACGGAGAAATTGTTTAATGGAATACGATAAAAAAATTGTGAACCGTTTGAAACGTTCTGACGGTCAATTGCATGGCGTTTTGAATATGATGGAAGAAGGAAAAGATTGCGTGGATATTGTGACTCAATTATCAGCGGTTCGCTCTAGTATCGATCGTACGATTAGTTTAATTGTTGCCGAAAATTTAGTAGAATGTGTGCAAGAAAATATTAAAGATGGCAGCACAGGTGAAGAGCGTATTCAACAAGCAATTCAGTTACTAATGAAGAGTCGCTAGCCATGTGTTATGGCTTATGCTACATCAACGCATAACAAATATAGACGTATAGTATTGAAAATAAAAAATAAGAGAACAGGTTGTTAAGATGCCTGTTCTCTTAATTTTTTACTTTTAGAGCAATCAAATTTCATATTTTTACTTTTCTTCAACTGAAGTTTCAGTAGGGTTTTCTTTCAAAAAATCTCTAAAACTATCTCCCCAATCACAAATAGCAGTTACAACGGGTTCTAGGTGTAAACCAATTTCACTTAGTTGATACTCTACTTTAGGAGGTACAACCGGGTATACAACCCTAGTAATGATTTGGTCATCTTCTAATTCTCTTAATTGTCTAATTAACATACGTTGATTGACATCGGGAAGGTATCTTTGTATTTCACTTAACCTTAATGGAGACTGTTGTAGCAAGCACCAGATAATCGCTATTTTCCAACGTCCACCTATAACGGATAAAGCCAAATCCTTGCTAGTGAAAAAAGTTTTTTCTTTATAATGAATGGTCATGTAGTGCCATCTCCTTCTATTGATGTTTTGTATATACTGACAAAAAAGTCAGTATTGTATAATGGATTATAATACGAGATTGTGGAAATGTAAAGCTGCTGTTGCATTTAAACCAGGGGAACCGCTTCAAATTGTAGAAGTCGATGTAGAAGGACCGAAGGCAAAAGTGGTCTTAGTAAAAATCTTGCATCCTTCAGTTTGTCATACTGATGCATTTACTTTATCGGGTGATGATCCAGAGGGCGTATTTCAGGCTGTATTAGGTCAAGAAGGTGCTGGTGTTGTCGCTTCTGTAGGGGATGAAGTGACTTCAGTAAAACCAGGGGATTATGTGATTCCGCTGTACACGGCTGAATGCAGGGAATGTAAATTCTGTCTTTCTAGTAAAACCAACTTATGTAGTGCCGTGCGAGAAACGCAAGGAACTGAGGATGGCTTTTATCCAGAACAATTAACAGAAGCGTATTTTTTGAAAGATGCTCAAGAAAATAATGTAGCCTTTGGATATATCTTCTTTCGATGAAAAGACGACACAAAAAAAGACTTATGCATATCACATAAGTCTAAGCCAAGTATATTTTTATTTTTTTAACTATTTGCTTGTATTTTTATCACCTTCAAGCATTCTGCGTCCTTCTTCAACAGCAGTGTTTGGATCTTCAGGTGGCGTATTTCTTAATATTTCTGGGGCAGCTGTTAAATCAGGTTCACCACCTGCCATAATGGGGTCACTACTATAGTGGAATTTGTTTCCATCACGGGCAGTTTCTCCTTCGAGTGCTTGAGAGGCTTCCCCTTCTGAGAAGTTGTAAAGTGTATGTGTAAACTCCTTACCTTGTTTTTGTAAGTCTTGAGTAGCATGTGGTACAACTGGACCATATTTTTCTTCCAATTCTTCACAAGCTTTTAAGAATTGAAGTTGGTGCTGCGTTTCACGAGCCATGAGGTAACTTAGCATATCGCGAACACCTTTATCCTCCGTTTGCAGGAAGTTTCGTGATACTTGAAGGCGTGCCTGTGATTCACGGACAACGTTGAAGCGCATATCAGCGAGTAAATTCCCGCTTGAGACGATGAAATTTGCGCTCCACGGGTTTCCGTTAGAATCAGATAGCCCTGCACCAAGACCATTGACGAATGCATGTTGAGGGTCCATACCACCAAGTATTGCAGCAGTCGCTGGATCGCTAGTTCTCGCAAACTCTTCTATCGTATCAGTAGGAGCGTCACGTAATAGGTCATTGATCATGGTGGCTAACATTTCCATATGGCCTATTTCTTCCGTACCAGTGTCTAATAATAAATCTTTATATTTTTCATTGCCAACAGTGTTCCAACCTTGAAGCGTATAGGCCAACATTCCTGTAGTTTCTCCCCATTGACCCCCTAAAATCTCTTGTAAGCGTCGTGCGATAATAGGGTTACTTTTCTCAGGTTTTGCATGATACTGTAATTTTGATTTTCTGATGTACATGTGATAGTCCTCCTAATGTATTATAATGTCATACGTCGCATTAATTTCTTCTAAATAAGGGTTACATAGTAAATGGTAGTATATATATATTCATACTTCAAATGAAACGGTTTCAAAAAATATTATAAAAGAGGCCTAGATTGACTTAATTGGGGGACGTCTTTTATAACTGACATCTCCATCTGATATTTTCCCATCGTCTCATAACTTTTGACTTATAACCGAAAATGCCAGCCGTTGTGTAAATTGCAACTGCTGTCATTTTTGGTTTATACATTTTTTATCAATAAATATAAGCCGATAAGAAGTAAGAATAGCGTCAAGAAACCATGGATGATTTTTGTCGATTGAAATTCTTTGGGGTATTTAAATAAAAAGATAAACCCGTTAACGAAACCGGCGACAATAAGTAAGATAGCGAAAATAGTTAAATACATGATGACTCCTTTTTTATAGATATATCTTTTATTATACCTGAGCATTTATGTATTTCGGACTAAAGTATGAGTGATATGATGTAGATTTACCTTAGTATACAGATATAATTAAATATGAATTAACAGTAGAAAGGGTAATAAAATAATGAAATTATATATGAAAAATCAATTACTCTCACTTAAACGTGATTTTAATTTGACGAATCAAGATGGCGATCCAGTTTACAAAGTTAAAAATAAATGGCTATCAATTGGCCAACAATTTCGCATTATTGACCTAGCTCAGGATAAAGAAGTGGCACAAGTTAAAGAGCAAATGATTGATTTAATGCCAACGGTAGATGTATACGATAAAAATAATGACAAGGTAGCTGAAATTCGTAAGAAGGTTTCCTTATTTAGAGATAACTACAAAGTAACGTCCTTGGATTGGGATGTTAAGGGGAATATCCTTGATTTTGATTTCCGTATTACGGATGAAAATGGCGACCGAATTGCCCGTATCGACCGTAAGTTGATTTCAATTCGCGATACTTTTGTGATTGATATTGAAGACCATGTGCCAGCTGATGTGGTGCCGATTATTCTAGGTGTAGTGATGGCGATTGATTTAGTAGTTGAACGAAAAAATGATAAAAAATAGCATATTATTTAAATAGTTGAGTGAAAAAGGCTGCGAATATAGTTCGTGGTCTTTTTAATTTATAGAAAAAAATTTTGAAACTACTTGTTTTTTGCGAACATACGTTCTATTATTATTTAGAACATACGTTCGATTTTTTGGAATAAAAGATTAAATATCTAAGCTAAGGAGGACTGAGGATGTTTGCAAATAATGTAACGTTTGATTATTCAAAGGAACCCAGTCGCGATATTTTGTGTATCGATTGTAAGTCATTTTATGCTTCAGTGGAGGCAGTTGCGCGTAATTTAGATCCACTAACAACAAAATTAGTGGTCATGTCCTATCATGATGAAAAAGGTGGTCAGAGTAGGGGTTCGGGCCTTATTTTGGCTAGCTCGCCCGCCGCTAAGAAAGCCTTTAATATTTCCAACGTGACCCGGGCCCGTGATTTACCTTATCCCTATCCAGAAGATTTGGTAATCGCTCAACCGCGTATGCGGTTTTATATGGAGAAGAATCAAGAGATTAATCGGATCTATAAAAGCTACGTGGACGAAGCCAACCATCACGTATTTTCAATAGATGAGAGTTTCTTAGATGTGACGGATTCATTTCGCCTATTTAAGGTGAATAATGCATATGAAATGGCTCAGAAAATTCAAAAGGATGTCTATGACCAGACCGGCATTTATACCACGATTGGCATTGGCGATAACCCGTTTCTAGCCAAAGTGGCCTTAGATATTGGCGCGAAAAATGAGGGCGATATGATTGCTGAATGGCGGTATGAGGATGTGCCGGATACCTTATGGCAGATTGCTGATTTAACAGAAGTCTGCGGTATTGGCCACCGATTGGCCCGCCGACTAAAAGGGATGGGTATTAATAATGTCTATGACCTCGCCCATTCTTCTTATCACGTATTAAAAGATAAATTAGGGGTCATGGGTGCCCAACTTTATGCCCATTCGTGGGGCGTGGACCGGTCTTTTCTCGGTACCCCTTATACCACCAAAGACAAGTCTATCGGCAACAGTCAAGTGCTACCAAAAGACTACACCGATAAGGCTGAAATTGCTGTCGTCGTCAAGGAAATGGCTGACCAAATTGGGACTCGTTTAAGACGAGCTGGCGCGCAAACCCAAGTTGTTGGTCTTGGCTTAGGCTATTCCATGGGCTACTTTGATGCAAGTGGTAAAAAGGGTATTCATAAGCAAATCAAGGTGACACCGACCAATCAAAGTAAGGTGATTGCTGAAGTGGCCTTATACTTGCTGTCCTTACTTTATGAAAACCAAGTCATCCGGCATATTTCTTTACACAGTGGCAACCTTGTTTACCATCAAGCAGTCCAATTAAATCTATTTGAAAGTGAAAACAATCAAGTAGTCGACTTGAAAACAGATGTGATTGTGGATACCATCCGTAAGAAATATGGTTTTAAGAGTCTGGTCTATGCCTCGTCTCTTAAAGCTGGCGGTCGGGCAATTGAACGCTCTAGTTTAGTCGGCGGACATGCTGGTGGTATGGCGGGTATCGAAGGTGAGGCGCATGGCTAAGCGATTTGAACCTTGGGAACTCCCGAACGCTAGAAGACGGGCCCAATTGTCATGGTTAAAAAAGCAACGACACCCAAGGACCCGTAAACACTTCACGCCTTATAACGAATACGAAGACCGGACCTTTGGCATGAAGTGGGCTACTGCTTATGCCATGGATGAATTGGTCAAAGGCATTCAATCCAACCATAAGGATGCAGCTAAGGTATCTATCCCACTGCCAGAGATGACGAGGGAAGAGGTTGACCAAGTCTTGCAAGAAGCTTGGTTAAACCACTATCCTGTTTCTATTCAATTGTCTTTAAAAGATTATTTAGGTCGCTACCTTGACCATATCTTTGGCTGGTTTAATGGGGAGAGTAATTATTTCTATTTTTTAATCGGTAGTCGCAAGATTTTGTGGGATGATGTACGCCATATTGAATTGGTCAAAGAAAGTAAGTGGTCACATATTGACCTTTAGTTTGATGTTTAGAGTCAAGTCTCGGTTATAATATTGATATATCAAGGATTTTGATGGTTAAAAAAGGTCAAAAATTTCACTGATAAATGTTTGACCTATCCTGACCAAAGTGATATACTATAAGCATAAAGTAAAAGGAGTGATGTGAAATGGCAAACATGGAAATGACTACAACCTTACAAGAAGCCGTCGCAAATGCCCAACAAATTGCTATGACTCGTAAACATCAAGAAATTGGGATTCCCCATATGTTTACAGCGTTGGTGCAACCTGGAAACTTTGCTTATGACTTTTATGAAGATTTAAATGTGCCGATGGCAGCATTAACTGAAGAATTAAACCGTGAATTAGATGCAATTCCAGTGGTCCAAGGTACGAACGTACAATATGGTCAAGGAATATCACGTGGCTTGGGAGAATTAATTCAAAAAGCTCAAGTACGCGCGGAAAAACAAGGTGATGAATTTTTATCCACCGAAATGGTATTAGCAGCCATCAATGATGTATCTTATACTGACCTTGCAAAATGGTTCAAGCAACATCAAATTACTGCAAAAGCGGTAGAAGAAAAAATTGATAATTTGAGACAGGGTGATCATGTGACAAGTAAACAAGCAGAAGAAAACTATGAAGCTTTAGAGAAATATGGTGTCGATTTAGTCGAACAAGTTAAAGCAGGTAAAATGGATCCTATCATCGGACGTGATGAAGAAATTCGTGATGTAGTTCGTATCTTGTCTCGTAAATCTAAAAATAATCCGGTCCTAATTGGTGAACCTGGTGTAGGTAAAACCGCTATCGTTGAAGGTTTAGCCCAACGTATTGTGAAAAAAGATGTCCCTGACAACTTAAAAGACAAAACAGTCTTTTCATTAGATATGGGTGCCTTGATTTCAGGTGCTAAATACCGGGGTGAATTTGAAGAACGGTTGAAAGCAGTCTTAAATGAAGTGAAAAAGGCAGACGGCCGGATTATTTTATTTATCGATGAAATCCACAACATTGTAGGTGCTGGTAAGACTGAAGGGTCAATGGACGCTGGGAACTTACTTAAACCGATGTTGGCTCGTGGCGAATTGCACTGCATTGGTGCCACAACCTTAGACGAATACCGTCAATACATGGAAAAAGACAAGGCTTTGGAACGTCGTTTCCAACGTGTTTTAGTGAAAGAACCAAGTGTTGAAGATACTATTTCAATCTTACGTGGTTTGAAAGAACGGTATGAATTGCACCATGAAGTAACGATACATGACCAAGCTTTAGTAGCGGCAGCTGAATTATCAGACCGTTACATCACTGACCGGTACTTACCGGATAAGGCGCTTGATTTGGTGGATGAAGCTAGTGCTGAAATCCGCGTGCAAATGAATTCATTACCAACAGAATTAGACCAAGAACGTCGTCGTTTAATTCAACTAGAAATTGAAGAAAAAGCCTTACAAGAAGAAAAAGATGAAGCAAGTAAACGCCGGTTAGCTGACCTTCAAGAAGAATTAGCTGATGTCCGTGAAAAAACTAACCAATTAACCATGCAATGGCAAGTTGAAAAAGGCGGTATGTCTGATATCAACGCTAAACGTCAAGAAATTGACAATGCTAAACATGCCTTGGAACAAGCGGAAAATGAATACAATCTAGAAGAAGCAGCCAAATTACAACATGCGACTATTCCAACTTTGGAACAAGAATTGGCAGATATGGAAAAAGCCTACCACGAGCATGCAGACAAGAGCGCTGACCGTTTGGTAGAAGAATCTGTAACTGAAGACTCTATCGCAGCAGTCGTTTCAAGAGTGACTGGGATCCCCGTGACTAAATTAGTTGAAGGGGAACGTGAAAAATTGCTTCACTTAGATGACACCTTACATACACGTGTAGTAGGTCAAGATGAAGCAGTTGATAGCGTGACAAATGCAGTATTACGTTCACGTGCCGGTGTTCAAGATCCAAACCGTCCGTTAGGTTCATTCTTATTCTTAGGACCGACTGGTGTTGGTAAAACTGAGTTGGCTAAAGCCTTAGCTGAAGCCATGTTTGATTCAGAAAATAATATGGTCCGTCTTGATATGAGTGAGTACATGGATAAAATCAATGTGACCCGTTTAATCGGGGCAGCACCTGGTTACGTTGGTTACGAAGAAGGCGGTCAATTAACTGAAGCCGTCCGTCGTAATCCATATACAGTGGTCTTATTAGATGAAGTTGAAAAAGCCCATCCAGATGTATTCAATATTCTATTACAAATCTTAGATGACGGTCGTCTAACTGACTCACAAGGTCGAATTGTAGACTTTAAAAATACCATCATCATTATGACAAGTAACTTAGGATCAGATGCCTTGTTAGACGGTACTGATGAGAACGGCAAAATCGATGATGAAGCAAGAGAAGCTGTTCAAAGTGCTTTAAAAATACACTTTAGACCTGAATTCTTAAACCGTATCGATGACACTATTTTATTCAGACCATTATCACACAATGATATGGACGGTATCGTACGCAAGATGTTAGCACAATTAAGTGACCGCTTAGCTAGCCAAGAAATTGCTGTAACATTTAGTGACGAATTAGTTAGCTGGATTGGTGATACTGCTTATGACCCACAATTTGGTGCACGACCATTGCGTCGTTTCATCACTAACCAAGTGGAAACGCCAGTAGCACGTGCGATTATTGCAGGTACTATTAGTAAACAACAAGCTGTTAATATCTCAATTGATGAAAATCATGAAATCAAGTTTGATGTGACACCCTTAGTCCAAAATTAAACCTATATAAAAATAAGTAATAGATCAATTCTCCACAAGCTAGCAGGTAGTATGCCTCGTTTGTGGAGAATTTTTTTATTGCATAAGCTTGTTTTCAAAGAAGAGAAACCGTTGAAGCTAGGCTATCATTATGAAAGCGGTCTTTCAATATGGTAAAATATACAGTATAGAAGATGGATGGAGGTGGAGAAATGGAGACAGTATTATTTTCCATTGGTATCCTAGCCATTATCGCTGGAATGATGACGCGTCATTATATGCTTGGAGGCATTGTGGGTGCGGGATCTTTCTTATTGTATTTTGGTTTGTATGACAATGGGTCTTGGTTGTCACTGATGCTTTTTGCTTTAGGGACAGTCTTGATTATTTCCGAAGTATTTTTACCTACTTACGGGATATTGGGTGTCGTAGGTTTGTTAATCGGTGCTTGGGGATTGATGGGACAGACTGCTGATATCGGCGACGCGGTGGTAGATTTAACGATTGGTGTAGTTGTGGGGATAGTTGCCTTTTATATTCTAGTGAAGTTGGGTTACAGTATCCCTTTTAATGATCAAATCGTACTGAATACATCATTGAACCGGGAACGTGGTTATCAATCGCAGAGTGTGTCTGTTGCGGATTATGTTTCGCAAGAGGCTATGACGCTTACGCCACTGAGACCGACTGGGAAGGCAACTTTCTCGGACGGGAATATCTTGGAAGTGATGAGTGACAATGAAGTGATTGGTAGTGATGAGCAGGTGGTTGTTGTGAGGATTCGGAACAATCAATTATTAGTTAGGAGAGTGAACCGTGAGTAGTTCGTATGGAAATGACACAAGTATTTGGGGAATTTTGGTTTTAGCCATTCTTATTCTAGTCGTTTTAATTTTATTCTTTACCTTTGTGCCGGTTGGCCTTTGGGTAACAGCTTATTTCTCTGGTGTTAAGGTGGGGATTGGCGATTTAGTCGGTATGCGTCTACGTCGGGTAAATCCAAATAACATTATTAAACCTTTGATTAAGGCGACGAAAGCTGGGTTAACTATTGATTTAAATGATTTAGAGGCCCACTATTTAGCGGGTGGGGATATCAATATGGTCGTGGATGCCTTAATCGCAGCGCAACGCGCCAATATTGACCTAGAGTTTGAACAAGCTGCAGCCATTGACTTAGCGGGTCGTGACGTATTTGAGGCTGTTCAAGTGTCTGTTAATCCTAAAGTGATTGAAACACCCATTATTTCTGCAGTTGCGATGAATGGGATAGAAGTACGTGCTAAAGCGAAAGTAACTGTACGCGCTAATATTGAACGTTTAGTTGGGGGTGCTGGTGAATCTACTATCATCGCCCGTGTAGGTGAAGGTATTGTCACAACTGTTGGTTCAGCAGTGACACACTCAGATGTTTTGGAAAACCCAGATGCGATTTCACAAACTATTTTGCGAAAAGGTTTAGACTCTGGGACAGCTTTTGAAATCCTATCGATTGATATTGCGGATGTAGATGTAGGTCGTAATATTGGGGCTAAACTACAAGCAGAGCAAGCCGAAGCGGATAAACGAATTGCCCAAGCCAAGGCTGAAGAGCGTCGTGCGATGGCCGTTGCCCAAGAACAAGAAAACATTGCGAAAACGCAAGAAATGCGCGCGAAAGTTGTGGAAGCACAGTCTCAAGTACCAGAAGCCTTAGCTGAGGCCTTTAGAAACGGTAAAATTGGGGTAATGGACTACTACAATATGCAAAATATTCAAGCGGATACGAAGATGCGCGAAAGTCTTTCTGAAGGAGATTCTGAATACAATTCAGGTGATCAATAATGGAACTGATTGGAATTCTGATCTTCGTCTTTGGGCTAGCGCACAGCTTTTACAAGGATCATCAGAAGAAGCTGGAAGCAGAAGAGAAGGCGAAAGCGAAGCGATTTGATGCTTCTAATCAACCTTCGCGGATGAGTGAAAACGGTGTGAATCGACAAAGAAACACGCGCCAAACCCAAGCTCGACAGACTCGACAAACTTTAAATCGTCAAAGTACCAGTCGCGGTAGACACCAAGAAGATACGAAGCCAAAAACCTTGGCGGATTATCTAGCTAAAGCTCAAGAGTATTTAGATGAAGTGGATGCGGATGTGCAAAAGTCTTTTGAAGAAGTGAAGGCTGAAAAGATTCAAGTTACAAAGCAACAAGATCAAAGAAGAAATGCAAATCAACAAAATCGTGGTCAGCAGTATGCTAAACAAAACCAGGCTATGCGGGCACAGAAGCGTCAAAACCAACATGCAACCTTAAACCAAGCTGAGGGCGGTCAAAGTACCGCGCTTGTTGGTGAAGGAACGGGTTGGGATGAGTCAGATGTATATGCTGACGGTCGTGGCTATTCTGCAGAAGGTAGTCGCTCTAATGAAGGTTCTGTACCTGAAAATGCAATGTCGAATGGTGATTATTTTGATCAAGAAATGGCTGCCAATGTCCTTGAATTAGGGAAAGAATTGCAGCAAATGGATGAAATGTATGACCGTGAAGCGGACCGTTTTGATAGAGAAGTAGGTCAATTGTTTAAGAAAATGGAAGATCCAGGTAAAGATTTACGTGTGACGACTGAAAGCAAGAAAAAATCACGAAATCCACGCGAAATATTAGCTTTATCTAATCAAGATAACCTAAAACGTGGTATATTATTAAAAGAAATACTGGACAAACCAGTAGCTAAAAGGTAGATGTGACAATAGTCGCTTAGAATTAACCGCTTCTAACGCATTTAGGTGAGTAAATGCTAAAGCACTAACTCGCCCATAAACTGGAACAAATGCCGAATAGACACTGCAAGTGTTTAGCGTATTTTGTGAAGTGTCGGACAATTCTGACTATGGGAACCTGATATCACGACTTTCTTAGCATACAAAAGGGGCTGTGAGACAGCCCCTTTTATTTTATCCGATTTTTAAATCAGAGAGGATGTATCAATAATGAACTGGGTATTAAATACAATCGCTTATGGTGACTTGATGGCACAAGAAAGTTTTGGCCAATTAGATATAATTGATTCTGTTAAAGGGTTGGGTTTTGACCATATTGAATTGAGAAGTGAGTACTTTGACGGTTCAGAACAAGAATTGGCGGACTTTAAAGCTGCAAACAAAGAAGCGGGCTTAACTGTTTTCCTTTCTGTGCCAGCACCTTTATTTGAAGATGGGCTATTAAATCCTGAATTAGAAGACTACTTTGAATTAGCCCAAGCGGTTGGTGCTGTACAATTGAAGGTCAATTTAGGTGCCTATAACCCAGAAACAGTGGTTGCAGATATGACGTTGGTCAATAAACTAATTGACCGGTTCAGCATTTCCCTAACCTTGGAAAATGACAACACGCAAGCAACAGGCGCTAGCGACTATTTTAAAGCCTTTTTACAAGACAATGGTAACGATAAAGTGGGCATGTGCTTCGATGTGGGTAATTTCTTATACTTCGATGAAGATCCAGTAGCAGCGGTGAAAAATGTCTTACCATTGGTACATTATGTCCACCTAAAACAAGTGGAACAAGCGACCAATACTAGTTTAGCAGGCTTATCGGTAGGGGACGTGGACATTGTTGCTGTCTTAAAAGAGGTAGACCAAGCCATCCTTGTTGCGGTTGAGTGCCAATATAAAGCTTCTGATATTATGGAAGTTGAAGGACAAATCAAAAACGATATCGAAAATATCCTATCTAGCTTAAATTAGAAAATAGCTAGAAATGCCTATGGCCTAGCTTGTGGACCTTGCTTGCAGGCCGGATGCATGGTAACATTGTTTGGTTGTCAATATGTTGGACTAGGTAGAAATCTAGTCGTACACACATCAATTATTTTGATTCAAAAAGTAGCATGTGTGGTAGAAAGAAAGGAATTCTAATGACGAGTAGTGCATTAAAATATACATTACATAAAAAAGAAAAGCATACGGGTGCGCGTTTAGGCCAAGTGGAAACCCCTCATGGTATGATTGAAACACCGGTGTTTATGCCTGTTGGTACGCAAGCATCTGTAAAGGCTGTGTCTCCTGAAGAGTTAACGGATATGAATGCCCAAATCATTCTCTCTAACACCTATCATTTATGGTTACGTCCAGGTGATGACCTAGTCAAAGAAGCAGGTGGCTTACACCAATTCATGAACTGGGACAAACCCATTCTAACCGATTCTGGTGGTTTCCAAGTATTCTCGCTGGCTGATTCTAGAAAAATTGAGGAAGAAGGAGTCACCTTCAAGTCCCATTTAGACGGTAAGAAATTATTCTTATCACCAGAAAAAGCCATCCATATCGAAAACAACTTGGGTGCGGACATCATTATGTCATTTGACGAATGTCCAGACTTCAACCACGACCACAACTACGTTGAAAAATCGATTCACCGTACAACACGTTGGGCTGAACGTGGTTTAAACGCCCACCAACGACCAAATGACCAAGCCTTATTTGGGATTTTACAAGGTGCTGGCTATAAAGACTTACGTCTACAACACGCCAAAGATATGATTGGTTTGGACTTCCCAGGTTACTCTATCGGTGGTTTATCAGTAGGTGAATCGAAAGAAGATATGTACAAGGTTTTAGATTATCTAACACCTGTCATGCCTGAAGACAAACCTCGTTACCTAATGGGTGTCGGCAGTCCGGATGCCTTGATTGAAGGGGTTATCCGCGGTATCGATATGTTTGATTGTGTATTGCCAACACGTATTGCACGTAACGGGACTACCATGACCAGTCAAGGCCGTGTAGTCATCAAAAATGCACAATATGCACGCGACTTTACGCCATTAGATCCAAATTGTGACTGCTACACTTGCCGTAACTATACACGTGCTTACATCCGCCACCTATTGAAAGCTAACGAAACATTTGCACTACGGTTAACGTCAATCCACAACTTGCATTTCTTAATCAATTTGATGGAGCAAATTAAAGATGCCATTCGCGAAGACCGTCTATTGGACTTTAGAGACGAATTCTTCTTGCAATATTACGGTAAGGTTCAAAAAACCGCCTTTTAGGTCAAGACCTTTTCTTTTTGAAAAAGGGCTAGGCGAGGTCTTGCTAAATCTTTCGGCTTACAAGGGTTAACCTATGTAATTTATGGGCACTTTATGGTACGATTATGCTAATGATAAAAAAATGAACGGTTCATATGTGAACAAATAATCAAATAGGAGGTTATTCTTTTAATGGGAATGGGAACAATATTATACATCGTTGTTTTAGTGGCTTTAATGTACTTCATGTTAATTAGACCACAACAAAAACGTCAAAAAGAAACACAAGAAATGATGGCTGCAATGGCAGTTGGTGATTCAGCAGTAACAATTGGTGGTTTACATGGTGTCATTGCTGAAATCGATGAAACTAAAAACACTATCACTTTAGACTGTGAAGGCGTCTACTTAGTATTTGACCGTCGTGCAATTGCACGTACGCAAAAAGCTGACCCAATGAATACTGAAATGGCTAACGACATCATGAGCGATGCTGCTGAAGAAGAAGCACGCGAAAATGATGTAGTCATTGAAGATGTAGAAGCAGGCGACCAACAAGAGGACGATCAAATCTAGTCACAGCAACCGCTTGATTCAGAATGATTGAACCTTTCGTTACGGAGGCCATTATGAAAGTTTCGAACTTTGAATTCCTGTGTCTTCGTCCATGGTTTCTTTCAAAATCTCAAAGTATTAAAAAACAAGGATATAATGGGATAGAATGGCAAGACATTGAAGAATATTTTAAAGATTTTGCGTGGAAACGTCAGGCACCAAAGAAATTTAGTGCCCGTATTCAGGAAATTAAGAAGTTACACGCGAATGACTATTTAGATTATGCAAAATTACAGGCGACAGTATATGACGTTCATCCGTTAGATGAAATGAATATCGACGACTTGTTAAAATAGCATGATTTCAGAAATGAAAAATTGAGAAGGGTATGACAATGTGTCATGCTCTTTTTGATTGTGCTAGATTTATGTATTGCTTATTTTCTTAAGAGTCATCGTTAAGTAAATAACATTTTTTTTAGGTATATCTATAAAAACAAAGTAGGTAATTTCCAAAAACACCTAAAAATAAGGTATAATAGTACTAATTGGCGTAAGCATTAAAGAAAGGTGATTAACCATGTCTAAAAGTAGAGAAGATTATATGAAAGTCATTTTTGAATTCGGTGGCAAAATGGACCGTGTAGGCAACAAAGCAATTAGCGAAGCCTTAAATATTTCCGCAGCCTCTGTAACTGAAATGATTTCAAAATTACAAGAAGAGGGTTGGGTCACTTACATTCCTTACCAAGGTGTCCAATTAACTGAGGAAGGAACTAAAATGGGTGCTTCTTTAGTACGACGTCACCGTTTATGGGAAATGTTCTTATATGAAAAATTAGGTTACAACTGGGACCAAGTTCATGAGGAAGCTGAACAGTTAGAACATACGGGGACAGAGTTCTTCATTGACCAATTAGATGAATTCTTAGGTAAACCTGTATACTGTCCGCACGGTGGGGCTATTCCAGATAAAGATGGGGTGATGGCTAAAGAGGCTACGATGCCTTTAGCTGATTTAGCGGTTGGTGATAAGTTTAAAATCCAACGTGTAACAGACGATAAAGATTTATTAAATTACCTAGATAAGTTAGATATTAAACTAGATAAAAAATATGCGATTGATGAAATTGAAGCTTTTGACAAATCATTTACGATTTCGCGTAAAGGGGAATCAATTGTATTGAATCCTAAGGCGACTGTGAATATTTTTGTCGACCAAGATTAATCATCACAAGTAACCCAGTGTTTAAAGGGGGTAAGTGTCATGCGCACGATTGGCATATTATCATTTGATGATCCAAAAATTGACGGATCTAGGAAAATATTACATGTCGATATGGATGCTTTCTTCGCCTCTGTTGAACAAAGGGATAATCCTGCTTATCGGGGGAAACCGGTGATCATCGCTCGCCATCCAAAAGAGAATTCGGGTAAGGGTGTTGTATCAACGGCTTCTTATGAAGCGCGTAAATATGGTGTCCATTCAGCCATGTCTGCAGCTGAAGCTTACCGCTTATGTCCGCAAGGGATTTTTGTGTCGGGTAACTATGCCTTATACCGCGAAGTTTCAGAACAAGTACGAGAAATTTTCAAGCGGTATACGGATATTATAGAACCCCTTTCTATAGATGAGGCCTTTTTAGATGTGACGGATAATAAGAAGGGGATTCCTTATGCCATGGATGTGGCCAAGGAAATTCAAGAAACCATTTATAAGGAATTGAATTTAACTTGTTCGATTGGGGTTTCTTATAATAAATTCATTGCCAAGTTGGCATCTGACTACCAAAAACCATTTGGTATGACGGTGATTACCCCTAAACGAGCAATTCCCTTTTTGGAGCAATTACCGATTGAAGATTTTTATGGAGTTGGGACAAGGTCAGCTGAAAAAATGCATGAATTAGATATTTATACGGGTGCAGACTTGAAGAAATTATCCCAAGATGAATGCATTCGATATTTCGGTAAGGCAGGACTAGCCTTGTATGAACGGGTCCGCGGAGTTGACGACCGGCCGGTGAAAGTCACCCGCATCCGTAAATCGATTGGGAAGGAGCGGACCTTTTATCCTTTCCTTTACCACGATAATGAGGTGGAAGAAACTTTGCGTAAGCTAGCCAATTCAGTGTCTGAGGCCCTGGGTAAAAAGAACATGCACGGAAAGGTGGTGACCTTGAAGTTTCGGAATGCGGATTTTGAGACGGTTACACGGCAGACGTCGCTTGTTGACGCGATTTCAAATAGCCAAGATATTTATTTTTACGCCTTGGACTTATGGCAAACTTACGGGGATGTCAGTCAGGGGATTCGGTTGCTGGGGATTACGGTGAGTGATTTGTCTCAGTTGGCCTTTGAAAATATCCGCTTGAATTTATATGATCATCAAGATAAAGAAGCGGGAACCCTGGCCTACAGATCCAACACATTATTATCAGAGAATGAAGAAATAAATGAAAATAAAAATATAAAAGAAGATTCAGCAATTCAACCTGCCCCAGACCAAGCGTCATCTGAACAAAAGGATGGTGACGCGTAAAACCGAATGGGTCAGATTTTAAACGGAGGAGCAAAGCCAATGGCAACTAAACACGAACAAATCATACAATATATTCAAAACCTCCCCATTGATTCCAAAATTTCGGTTAGGTCTATCGCACGTAATTTGAAGGTTTCAGAGGGGACTGCCTATCGGGCGATTAAATCGGCTGAGAACTTGCATTTAGTGGCGACCAAAGAGCGAGTGGGAACAGTCCGGATTGAAGAGAACGAAAACCGCCGCATGCACCATTTAACGATTGAAGAAATTATCAAGGTGACGGATTGCCAGGTTTTAGGCGGGGCTTTAGGTTTGAGTCGTCAGGTTCGTAAATTTATTATCGGCGCCATGGAAGCGGACGGGATGCGTCGTTATATCGAACCAGATTCCTTGATTATCGTTGGTAACCGTGATGAAATTCAACGGATTGCCTTGGAAAATGACGTCGCTGTTCTAATCTCGGGTGGTTTTAAGCCGTCAGATGCCATTGTGGACTTGGCCAACAAGCGAGAAGTACCACTTTTAAGTGTCAACTTCGATACCTATGCGACGGCTACTTTAATCAATAAGGCGATGATTGAGCGGTCTATGCAGAAGGATATTTTACTTGTTGAAGATATCTACATTCCGCTTGAGCAAACGCAATTTTTATACACGGATGATACGATTACGGCCTACCGACAATTGTCAGAAAACTCGGGGCATACCCGTTTTCCAATTTGTGAAAGAGATGGTAAGTTGGCGGGGATTTTAACGGCTAAGGATATCCTAGATTTTGCACCGGATACCCATTTAGCTAAAGCCATGACGCCAACGCCAATTTCGGCTAAGAAGCCAATGAGTGTGGCATCAATTACCCACATGATGATTTGGGATGGTTTGGAAATTCTACCGGTTGTGGATGAAGAGGATTATTTACAAGGGATTCTATCTAGACAAGATGTCTTGCGGACCTTGCAGTATACGCAACAGACAGAACAGAGTGAAAACCGTATTGAGATGCTACTGGCAGATAAGTTGAAATTCGTTGATCAAAATGAGGATATGACAAAAGCGCGTTACCGATTCCTGAGTGATGTTTCATTAACGAATGATTTTGGCGCCTTATCTAATGCCTTACAACATAGTATTATCCAACTATCGGTAAAACAATTTGTCAAAAAGCTACAAGGTAAATCAATCGTTGTTGATAAGGTAAGTGCATATTATTTAAAATTAGTACCTTTACAATCTACCATCGATATTGTGCTAGAATTCCTAGATGTCTCTAGACGTTCAATGGAAATTGATATTACAGTTTATCACGGTAAACAAGTGATGACCAAAGCCATGGCTAGTGTGAAAACTCTGACAAATTAATGACGAATCTACCAAACAAGGGTATAATTTAAATATAGAAAATTTTTTAAGACTTAGAAAGAGGTCAATATGTTAGAGAAAATATTAGCGGCAATTGAGGCACATGATATCATCATTATCCATCGTCACGTCCGCCCAGATCCAGATGCCCTAGGATCACAGATGGGGTTAAAGGCAGTTTTAGAAGAAACTTACCCGCATAAAGATATCTATGCAGCTGGTCAAGACGATGACTCATTAGCGGAATTCGGGGATATGGACGATATTTCGGATGATACTTACAAGAATGCACTTGTTATCGTGAACGATTCAGCTAATCGACCACGGATTGATGATCAACGGTATAAAAAAGGGGCCACACTTGTTAAAGTTGACCATCATCCAAATGAAGATCCATACGGGGACTTTATGATTGTTGAACCAAGTATCTCATCGACCTCAGAATTATGGGCATCTATCATCTTGCGTGATGACAATAACTTACAAATGAATGATGAAGCAGCTAAATGCTTCTTCTTAGGAATTGTAGGGGATACTGGTCGTTTCTTATATGATAATACGACTCGCGATACCATGCAAATTGCCGGTGAATTGTTGAACTACGACTTCCCAGCTTCTGAATTGATGCAAGAATCGAATACGCAAACTATTTCTCAAGCACGCTTGCAAGCTTATGTTCTACAAAACATGAAATTGTCAGCACAAGGGACTGTGAATTCAGTTTATATTTCACAAGACTTACTACAGTCACTCGATTTAACCGCCAATGAAACCTACCAAATCGTTCAAATTCCAGGAACTATTGAAGGGGTCATTACTTGGGTAACGTTTATCGAGCAACCAGATGGTAAAGTACGTTGCCGAATCCGTTCTAAAGGCCCAGTAATCAACCATATTGCTGCCCAACATGATGGTGGCGGTCACGAGAAAGCTTCAGGCGCTAACGTTTATTCTTCAGAAGAGAAAGACGAATTATTAGCTCAACTAGGTGAAGTGGCTATGAAATACCGTCGCGACCATTTTTATGACTAACAAAAAAAGAATATAGCTTTCAAGACCGCATCTGAATTTTAAATTCATATGCGGTCTTTTTCGTTCGGCTTTTCAAAGTAAATTGGCTGTTTTAGAGAGGATACGGAGTGAAAATACGGATTGAAACGAACATTAATTAATAAAAGCAATAAATTTATATGGATTTAGAAATGTGGCTGTGCTAAAGTAATAGGGTAAAGAAAATAATAGCGCGGATAACCGAACATTTAGGTTTTTCGTTGGGAGGAAAATCAAGTCATGTCTTCATTATTAAAATCAATCCTTATTTCAAGTGCTGCCTTACTACTGGTGGCCTGCCAAGGGCAAAATGCCGGTACGGATGCCAATGCCGACACAGCGTCATCATCCAGTTCACAAGGCAGTGAATCAACGACTACTGATGCTTTATCGATCGGTATGGTAACAAATGAAGGGGGCATTGATGACCGGTCGTTCAACCAATCTGCCTGGGAAGGGTTGCAAGCATGGCAAGCGGAAACAGGAGCCAAGGTCCAATACTATGAGTCACCTGATCAATCTGAATTGATCCCTAATTTAAATGTTGCGGTTGCAGACCAATACGACATTATCGTTGGTCTTGGTTATACAACTGCAGAACCCTTAAATGAGGTGGCATCGCAAAATCCTGACCAAAATTACGCTTTGATTGATGGGGAAGTTGACCTGGACAATACGGTATCCATCGCCTTTAAAGACCAAGAATCTGCCTTCTTAGCGGGCGTTGCTGCTGCTTTAAATACGGAAACAAACCAAGTTGGATTTATTGGTGGGACTAGAATTCCAGTGATTGACCGTTTTGAAACGGGTTTTAAAGCGGGTGTTGCCTATATTGACGAAAATATTGAAGTGAAGAGTCAATATACGGAATCCTTTAGCGATGCCTCTAAGGGACAACAAATTGCTAATGCTATGTATACCAATGGTGTTGACGTGATTTATACAGCTGCTGGTGGATCTGGTAATGGTGTTTTCACTGAGACCCGTAACCGTCTAGAAGCAGATCCAGAAACGCAATTATGGGTGATTGGCGTTGACCGAGATCAAACTGACGAGGGCGAGTGGACTGGCGGTAACTTCACCTTAGCGTCGACCCTTAAAGATACCGGGGCAGCCATTATTGCCTTAGCTGAGGAAACTAGAGACAATACCTTTCCTGCAGGTGAAAGTTTAGCTTATGGCCTGGAAAATGGCGGCGTTTCGCTAATCCAAGGACAATTGTTAGATGAAGAATGGGCGCAGATTGAAGAAGCCAAAGCTGCGATTATCGCTGGTGACATTCAAGTTCCAGAGCTTACTTACTCTGAAAGTTAGTTTGCTTATAAGGCAATTGAAACCAGGTGCGTTAAAACAGTGAACAGGAAAAACCAGGAACCGCGATTTTAATCTTAGTTCCTGGTTTTGTTTTTAGGGATTAGATTGTGTAAAATATGCCGTTTCTTCTATAAAGCAATTTTCAATAAAACTATTTTACCCAAACATGGCCGTTGTGACGTAATAATTCATCCGCTTCTTTAGGACCACGTGTTTTACCAATATAAGTAGGTAGGGTTTTAGTGCCTGCATTTTTCCAGTTGGCAATGATTGAATCAACGATACGCCATTGTTCAGCCAATTCATCCCATGTAGAGAAATTGGTTTGGTCACCGATTAAGGCATCATAAATCAATTTTTCATAAGCATCTGGTACATAGGCAGCATTTAATTCGTCTACATTAGAATTAATAGACACCATTGTTGGCAATAATTCTTCACCAGGTAATTTTTGATTTAGGTTAAAAGCTAAACCGGTTTCTGGTTGGATGTTGAAGGTGATGCGACTTTGACTAGGATTACACCCCTTATCGATGTCTGTTTTATCAACGGCATCTTTTAAGACGATTTCAACGGTTGTCCGTTTATCATCCAAGGCTTTACCTGTTTTGAAGTAGAAGGGTACTTGGCCCCAACGGTCATTATTGACTTGGAAGTAGCCCGCTAAATAAGTTTCAGTCACAGAATCAGGCGCGACCTCATTTTCCTCTAAGTAGTTGATGAATTCACCATCTTCACTTGCAAGGTATTGGGCACGAACGGTTTGTTTAGCTGTTTGGTCTGCTGTCAATGAATCGATTTGTTTCAAGAAAGCTAACTTATTGGCATGTACATCGTCTTGGTCAGGTGAAGCGGGTAGGTCCATACCAAGTAATGTCGCCACTTGTAGGATATGGTTTTGTAGCATGTCACGAATAGCACCAGATTTGTCGTAGTAACCACCACGGCTACCAACTGGCATGTCTTCCGCTAGGGTGATTTGAATGTTTGAAACGAATTCCTGGTTTAATAAAGCTTCGACTGCAGGGTTAAAGAAACGTGTCGCTAAGATATTTTGCACCATTTCTTTACCAAGGTAGTGGTCAATACGGTAGATATCTTTTTCATCGAAAGAAATCGCTAAGGCATCATTTAATTCTTTGGCTGATGATAGATCAGTTCCGAATGGTTTTTCTAAGATTACTCGGTGTGTACCGCCATCTGTCACAATTTCAGCATCCTTCAATCCTTGGGTAATTTCAGGGAATAGGGCTGGTGAAGTCGATAGGTAGTATAAATTTTTCTCACCGGTATTAAATTCATTTCTTAATCTTGCCATTTCATTGTTCAAATGCTCATAATCATCCGCTTGAGTGGCGTCATGAGATGTGTAGAAGAAATGTTTGATAAAGTTATTGATTGTTTCTTCGTCTGCTTCTTGGTCAGAAATTGAATCTAAGACGATATCACGGAAATAATCGTTAGTCCATTCACGTCTAGAGTTTCCTAGCAAAGCAAAGTTTTCAGATAATAATTGACGCTGATATAAGCGGAATAAAGATGGGTATAGTTTACGGCGCGCTAAATCTCCTGCTGCACCAAACATAACGATAAGCCCACCAACTTGTTTGTTAGTCATTATGCTACATCCTTTCATAGTTCATCATCAATTATATACGAACTTTCATCACTTACACAAGAATTAGTCCTGACTATTCTTAGTATTTTTTAATATTCTATTATTTTAGATTTAAGAAATATAATGGTACAATAGTACGGATGAGCAAAAAGAACCATACTTGCCTAAGCTGGCAAGCAGAGAAAGGTGGGAGACCATGTCTTTTACACAATTTAATTTAAAACCATTTATCAACGACGCACTCGCAGATTTAAATTTCTATGAGCCGTCTCCAATTCAAGCAACAGTTATTCCAGTGATTCAATCAGGCCGCGATGTCATTGCCCAAAGCCAAACAGGATCAGGGAAAACTCACGCCTTCTTATTACCACTATTAAATAAGATTACAGCTGAAAAACACACGCAGTTGGTTATTACAGCACCTAGTCGTGAACTTGCGGAGCAGTTATATCAAGCTGGCCGTCAAATCTTGTCATTTTCAGATGAAGATTTACATATCGAGCGCGCCTTTGGTGGGACAGATACTGTTAAACAAGCCAACCGTTTAGAAAATGCCGTACCACAAGTTGTTGTTGCGACACCAGGACGTCTATTAGACTTGATTAACAACCAATTGATTTCTGTACACCAAGTAACAGATTTCGTTGTTGATGAAGCAGACATGACCCTTGATTTAGGTTTCTTAAATGAAGTCGACCAAATTGCAGGCCGTATGCCAAAATCATTGAACATGTACGTTTTCTCAGCAACTATTCCGGACAAATTAAAACCATTCTTGAGAAAATACCTAAGTAATCCTGAATGGATAACAATTGAAGCCCGTCACAAAATTTCAGATACCATTGATAACTACTTGGTACCCGTTAAAGGGCGCGACCGTAAGGCATTGTTATTCGATACCTTAACAATTGGTCAACCTTATTTAGCTTTAATCTTCGCTAACACCAAGGAAACTGTACAAGAATTGTACAAATACTTGAAATCTCAAGGCTTAAATGTCGGCCAAATTCATGGTGATTTACCAGCTCGCGAACGCCGCCGTGTAATGAAACAAGTACAAAACTTGGACTTCCAATACGTGGTAGCAACTGACTTAGCTGCTCGTGGGATCGATATTGATGGCGTGTCTCATGTCATCAACTACGAAGTACCAAATGAATTAGAATTCTTCATCCACCGTGTAGGCCGTACTGGTCGTCAAGGTAAACCAGGTACTGCCATTACCTTCTATATTCCGGATGAATTTAAAGATATTGAATGGTTGGAAAACAAAGGAATCATCTTTGAAAATAAAGATATCAAAGGCCATCAATTAATCGATGGTAAAGACCATGATGCCCGTGCTGCCCGTCAAAAAGCACCTGAAGTTGACCATACTGTAGCTGGGATGATCGAACGAAACAAACGTCGTAAAGTCAAACCTGGTTACAAAAAAAAATTAAGCCGTCAAATTTCTAAACATAATAAAGACAACCGCATGGCTGATCAACGTAAAAAACGTCGTGACCAACGTCGTAAAAACAAAGAAGACAACCAAGTGGATTTCTAAATTCACTAGCATCTACAAAATAAAAATCCGAGGAAAAATTGATTTAATCAATCTTTCCTCGGATTTTTTGGTTTAATGATAAATTATTTTTCGACGCTCACACATTAGTCGGGTTCACACCCTTGTAATCGGATTTGCGTCGCACCTTAGTCGGGTTCACTCGACCAGCTCAAGTCCACTTCAGAATAGTTTGCATCACACTTTGTGTGATACGGCACTATTCTTCCAGTGTTGTTTAGCTGAGCGGTCTCACTCACACCTTGTATTATTTCTGCATTTTTATGACTTGTACTTTTTTCAATAGTTGCCATAAACGAATCAAGGCGAATACATACATGATTTCTAATTGATAGATAACATAGAAGCCAAATAGGTTAAAGATGGTAATGACCATTAGTGGCATGGTTAATGACGCAAGGGCTAAAGATAACCGCATTTTAAAGGTTAGTCTTAACCGAGTTGAATCGGGTAGCATACCAATTACTAGGGCAATCATCAGGCCAGCTAGCATTAGATTTAATAGGCTAGATAGGGCCACAATGATGAAGATAATCGGGTAGTAGGCCCAAGTTAGGCTAGTCATTGACTGGATAATACCTTTGACACCATCGCTATTGGCAGAGTCACCTAATTGTGTGTAGGTGAAGGCGATAGGTTGGCCTATGAATGATATGGTTAGGTTATCTGAGTTGTTTTCAACAGTAATCAGATTGTTTTGACTAGTCGTCACGTCTTGATTGGCGATTTCATCATTTGGATCAAAGGCATAGGTTATCAGGTCTGTTTCAAAAATAAAGGCTGCTTGGTCATCGCTGGTGGCGAGTTTGCCATCTGTCACTTGATAGTCAGGGATTTGATTAACGATCGATGTTGCGTTGGTTTCTAATAAATCAAATACTTTCAAAGTGTCGAAGAAGGTCGGAATTGCGGAGATACCTGCAATTAATAGGGCATAGACCAACATTCTCTTAAAACTATATGAAATGACACGGATAATTTTTGGATAATTCAATAGGGCATCGTATAAGATGACGAGGATATTGCTTTCTTTCATACATTCGCTCTTTTCTGTTCGCATATTCTCACTCTTAGCTAGTGGACTTGGAAAATGACTAAGCATTCTCACGTTAACATTCATTATAACAAAGATTGGTCAAAAATAATGAGCGGATGATTGGAAAAGGAAAAACTTTTCTTAAAAATAAGTGAGCGCTTAAGTCGATTCCTTTGAATTTTAGGGTGTGACTTGTTATAGTGATTTTAGTAAGAAAATAATGATAAGTTATATAGGAGGAATTTTACATGGCTTTTGAATTACCAGAATTACCATACGCTTATGATGCATTAGAACCGTATTTCGATGAGGAAACAATGCACTTGCATCATGACAAACATCATAATACTTATGTAACAAATGCAAACGCAGCTTTAGAAGGTACTGATTTAGCAGACAAATCTGCTGAAGAAATCCTATCTAACTTTGACGCTGTACCTGAAGACAAAAAAACTGCTGTTCGTAACAATGTTGGTGGACACGCTAACCACACATTATTCTGGGAACAATTCGCAGCAAACGCTGGCGGTGAACCTACAGGCGCTTTGAAAGAAGCTATCGACGCTAAATTCGGTTCATTTGCAGACTTCCAAGAAGCATTCAAAACTGCAGCAACTGGTCGTTTCGGATCTGGTTGGGCTTGGCTAGTTTTAGCTAACGGTGAAGTAGAAATCACTTCTACACCAAACCAAGACTCACCATTAATGGATGGTCAAACACCATTATTAGGTATCGATGTTTGGGAACATGCATACTACTTGAAATATAAAAACGTTCGTCCAGACTATATTGCAGCATTCTGGAACATTGTAAACTGGGATGAAGTTGCAAAACGTTTTGACGCAGCAAAATAGTTTAACATCTATTTATATAGTAAAAGAGGGGTTAGCTTAGGCTAACCCCTCTTTTTTTTTCGGCAAATTGCATAAAAATGCCTCTAAAAAACGCCTGCCGACAATTATCAGCAGACGTTTTATATTTATTTCGTTTTCACTTTTTTCCTGTTAAGGAAATATACACCTACTAGTACGAGTCCGGTTGCGACAGTAATGGCTACACCTAATATCAAGCCTTGTGGGATGTAGTAGAAAGTGACTTCATAATCACCAGATTCTTGGAATTGGATACCCATAAAGCCACCGTTTAATAGGGATGCGGTATCGACTTCTTCGCCGTTGACTTTGGCGTGCCAACCTTCTGCGTATGGGACAGTGACCATCAAATATTCACTTGGATCGTCTACTGTAACGGTGCCTGAGAAAGCCCCATTTGAGAAGTTGGTCAGTTCCAACTGATTTTGCTTTAAGTCTTCTGCCATGGTGGATACTATTTCCTGGTCAAGGGTATAGAGGTTGATATCCGCTAGGGTTGTTTCGTCATCTAGCAATTGTATGGTAAATACTTTCTCTGCGCCTTGATCGTCGTTAGCAATATTAAATAATTGAATCGACTGGTAGGAAGAATCGTAGTCCAATGGCTCGCCGTCTAAGTAGTATTTGACTTCTTCATCGTTCAAGAATGAAGGGACGGTAATGTAATAAGCTTGGTCTGTTTTGACATTGATATGGATATCAATAAACGAATCTTCTCCAGTGTCATCACGGGTATAAGCTGTGTTTACCACAGAAGCATCTTGTGAATCCACATGGAAAAGGTCCACGCTGGCAAAGTTGGCAATCTCAAATTGTGAAAGGTCAATGCCGTCTGTTGTGCCGTTTCCGCTTAAGACATTCAACAATTCATCTTGCAGGTAAACTGGATTGACGTCATCAATGGCGACGTCTTGGATGTCTTGGCTAACCATATAGGCAAGGGACAAGGCATTGGGATTTTCATGGATGATTAATTGGTCTGTGACTTCTGTAACAGGGTATTCACTCAAGTCAGCTCGTGTTGACCTGACTCGGTCTTTTAAGGCGCCTTGATTATCTTCAAACGGGGTGACGTCAAAGTAATATTGGACACCAAATAGGGCGTCTGTCACTAGGGTCCCTGTTGTATAGTTGGTAAAGCCGTCTGACATAGGTTGCCCTAATTGTTTGAACAATTGGGTGGTGTTTCGTTCCATTGTCGAGTTGAAATGGTTCAAGTCATAGTAACCCAGCTGCATGGCATCGTTTTTTGTCCGCTGGAAGGTCTTGGTCATTCGATAGAATTCATTTTCCGCGGGCGTATACAATGCGATTTCTGGTTTGATTTCAGCAATATAATCCGCAAAGCCATCTTCTTTCAAGTAAGAAATAGAGGAAATAGTGATCACTGAGTTGGCAAACATTTCACTCATGGTGATGAACAATAGAAGGATGTAAATCAACCGGTCGAAGTCAACAGCCATCATCAGCAGGGCAGTGACCCCAACGAATAAGACGAAGGAAACTAGGACTGTTGTGACTGAAATATAGTCAAATTCTTCAATTTTATAGAACAGGTAACCGTAGGCAATAGCAAAAGGTATCAACAAAGCTATTGCACTTTTAATGGATAAGACAGTTTTTTGTCGGTAGAGCTGGTAGCCGATAAATAATAGAAAGAATGAAAAGACGAATGAAAAACGGTATGGGTACCAGATTGGATATTGGAACCCGTGCCAAATCAAGTTCAGCCCTGAAATGTTCATGGATAATAATAGGACCGTCGTCAATCCACCGGCGGCTAATCGTTCTTGCCAAGGAATCTTCTTATTGAAAAAGTAAAGGCTGGCCATGATAAGCGCTAGACTTCCTACGAAAATGTTGGGCAATCCTTCTGGCATTTGGTCAAAGTTAAAGGCCCCTAGGATGAATTTTGACACAATATCGTATAAAGGATAATCGGTGGTTAATTCAAGTTCGGGTGACGATTGTTGCCCTTTACTGGTTGATAATGCATAGAATGTGGGCATTAAAATAAAGGCAGCTAAACCACCACCTGCGAGTGACCAACCGGCAAATTTACCAAATGTTTGCATGAAATAGGTTTTCAAATTGGTAAAGTAGCTGGCTTGATATTGCGCTGTTGGCGCCAAGCTCTGGTTCAAACTGTCGATCTGGTCTTGACTATGCAAATCAGCTCGTCCGTGAGCAACCATCCGGTAGCAGAAAAATAAGATTAAGAATAAACAAATCATGTAACCGATATAGTAATTCGAGATTAGGATAAGGGCTAGCCAACCTACATAGGTCCAGCCAGATTGACCGCGCATGACTTTTTCCAAACCCCAAATGAGAAAGGGGAGGAAGATAACGCCGTCTAGCCACATGACGTTTAGTTGGTTGGCGGATAGGTAGCCGATGAAAGCGTAAGCGAATGAAAATGTGAGTGATTGCCAGGTCACTTCATTATAGAACCGACCTAACATGAACTGGAAGGCGGATGCTGCGGTGGCGAGTTTGAGTAAGACAATCAAGGCGACGGCAAAGGAAAGCCAGGATTGCGGGAAAAATAGCAAGAAAATTAAGTAGGGGGACATGAGGTAGTAAGACCAGGTCCCGACCATTTCGCCTCCGGTGGCTTTTGAGAAGGAATAGAAAATCTGATCCCAATTGCCTTGGAAGATGTCTCGGTAGTATTGATAGAAGTCGATATATTGTTGGCCTAGGTCGACAGTCATGATGGTGCCGTTGCCGAAAGGAAATATTTTTAGGCCAAAGATAAAGAAGAGTCCCATCAGGATAAAGACTGCTAGAAACAAGCCAATCATTGAAGCTTTGAGTGGGTGTTTCTGACTTTTTTGTTGAATCGTTTTTATATATTGCGTCATGACACGAACTCCTTTTTGCGAATTACTTTTAGCATATCATATTTCGCAGATTGATTGCCTTGTTTAAAGATTTTTTACAAAAATAAAAACTTCTGTGATTTTTAGGTGGATATAGGGATTCTTAATAATTTACACGAGTCTTATGACCATTTTTTGTGTATAATTAAGAAAGATTATGCTAGCTTGAGTGGACTGACCTATTTGGCTGCATATAAGTGTTTTATTTGAAAGTAGGTGACAAGTTGGATCAAGGTGATCAAAATAAACAACCGAAGCAACATGAGGGTGCTGAGGAAAAGTGGAATAAAATGGGTTCTGATGATCAAGACCAACCAAAAAGACGTGCACCCATATGGGGCTCCTTTTTAAACCGTTTGAACGTGATGCTGATAGGGATTTTTGTCCTGTTTGCAATACTTATTTTACGTTTATCTTATTTGCAACTAGTTCAAGGGGATATGTTCTCTGATCTGGTGAATGCGACAGAAACAACTATTGTTGAGGAATCGGTCCCTCGTGGGTTGATTGTTGATTCTGAAGGAGAATTGATGGTGTCTAATGAGGCTTTACCAGCAATTTCTTATACACGTGGCCAGGACACTTCTGGTGAGGATATGGTCCAAACGGCGCAGTATCTAGCTAAATATATAGCTATAGATTTCGAGGATGTATCCGATCGTGACCTACAGGATTATTTTGTGGCAGCCCATACAGATGTCATCAATGACCGGTTAACGGACGATGAGGCCGCTGCAGCGGATGATGAAATTTACGCCATCCAAGTGAGTAAGGTGACTGACGACGACTTGAATGGTCTAAGTGACCAAGATAAGGAAGCAGCAGTTATTTTTGCCAAAATGAATGCAGCCTCGTCACTCACAACTGTCATGATTAAAAATGATGGGGTAACCACTGAAGAGATGGCCGTTGTGGCAGAGCATTCAGCTGAGTTACCAGGTGTCAATGTGACAACCGACTGGAAACGGACTTACCCGCAAGATTCATTACTACGTTCATTGCTTGGGAGTGTATCTTCTACAGAAGAAGGGATTCCAAGTGACCAACAAGATTTCTACCTAGCTAAGGGTTATGCCCTAAATGATCGGGTAGGGGTGTCTTATATTGAAGAACAGTATGAAGCGGATTTACGTGGTTCGAAAACGACCTATGCAACAGAAGTGAGTCAAGAGGGAGAGATTATCAACTCTGAACAGACTTATGCTGGAGAAATGGGGAATACGGTTCAGTTGACTATTGACTCTGAATACCAAGCGGAATTAGAAGCATATGCAACTCAGTATTTAGAAGATGCGACAACTGAAGCCAACAATTCTATCTATATTGTAGCGTCTGATCCTGATACGGGGGCTATTTACGCTTTAGTTGGTAAGAAGAAAAATTCAGATGGTGAAATTGTTGATGATGCCTTAGGTACGATTAATAGCGTCTTTGTATCCGGGTCTGTTGTGAAACCTGCAACGATTTCCGCTGGTTACGGAGAAGGCTTGCTTGAAGTTGGTTCAGACAATGAAATTACCGATGAACCCCTATACTTCTCCGGTACGCCAGTTAAAGCTTCTTGGTGGTTTACATCTGGTAACGATTCAACGCCAAGGATCTTAACGGATAAACAAGCCTTAGCTCAATCTTCCAACGTCTACATGATTAAATTGGCAATGGCAATGGGTGGTGTAAACTACTACGAACCATACATGGACTTGTCAGAACTAGATACAGATGCCGTTTATGATACCTTACGTGACTACTATGCAGAATTTGGTTTAGGTGTATCGACTGGTATTGACTTGGAAAATGAATCAACTGGTCTAATCGGAGCTGATACTGGTGACCCAGGTAACGCACTTGACTTGTCTTTCGGTCAGTTTGATACCTACTCACCAATTCAATTAAACCAATATATTTCAACCATTGCGAATGGTGGTACTCGCTATGCTTTACATGTGCTGGATAAAATTTTGGCACCTACTGAAGACGAGGAGACTGCTGGCGATGGAGCAACGGTTTACGAATATGAGCCAACTGTATTGAATGAATTGTCGATTACAGATGAAATGCTTGCGGAAGTGCAAGAGGGTATCTGGTCTGTTATCCATACTTCAACTGGTTTGGGGAACGCTATTTTTGCTAATTTCCCAATTGAAGTAGCGGGTAAATCAGGTACTGCGACAGTATCTGATACGCTTGAAAATTCAACTTGGGCCGGATGGGCACCATATGATGATCCTGAAATTGCGGTTTCTATCGTTATTCCAGGAACAACACCTGATGTATCTGTATCTGCCCAAGCTGCTGCACCAAATGTCTTAGGTTTATACTATGATATTGAAGAATATCAAAATAAAGTAGCTGACCAAATGGCAGAAAATGCGGAAGCATCAGCAGAAGAGGCGGAAGCATTAGAAGAAGCACAATAATTGCGTGTGGGGCTGTGACACTCAAATCACAGCCCCATGCTGATCATTTTAAGTGTATGACCAATTTTTTTTACAAGACTAAAAAATATTTGGCATATAGGTTAAGATTATGGTACAATAATCGAGTATGGTTACTGTATATCAGTTAATAATTTTATTGTATTGGAGGGGTATCACATGCGTGTGAACATTATTTTAGAAAACACTGAATTAAAAGGCGAACGTGTTTACTTAACAGAGAAAAACCGTCGTAACAATCCAGATCGTTTAGAATTAAAAAAATATAGTCCAAAATTACGTAAAGTTTGTGTCTTCAAAGAGGTAAAATAATCTACGTAATCAAACCGTTGAGCCTGTAAGGGTTTGACGGTTTTTAAATTGCCTGAAATAGTAAAAGTAGCAAAAAGGTAGCAATTATAAGCCGATATCATCAAGTTTGGAAGTTACGTCCGACACCATTTTTCTGGTTACATGCGTGTAGATATCGGTAGTCGTCTTGCTGTCCGAATGGCCAACTCTAGCCATGATAGCCTTCAAAGGTACATTGTTTTCGGCTAGCAGCGATATGTGCGTATGTCTAAAATAATGCGATGAGAACTCATTGCTGTTCTTCATACCGAGCTTTTCGCCAGCTAGTTTTAAAGACTTGTTAAACGACACAATCTGTATTGGTGTACCGCTAGCAGTTGAGAAGACGTAACCTGTGTCATGTCCACTAGCAATACTCTCGAGTTCCTGTTCGATTAGTCGTGATTTTACCAATTCAATACAACGGTCGGTCAGCGATATTTCTCGGTGAGAGGTGTTGGTTTTTGGCGGTCCTTTAATTGCTTTCTTATAGCCGTTGGTGGCGTCTAGCGTGCCATGAAACGAAACAGTGCCTTTATCAAAATCAAAGTCGGTCTTTTTAAGTATGATGGCTTCACCTATTCGACAGCCAGTCAGATACATAAATTCAGCAAGTCTGGCCATGCGTAGTGTCCGCTTACTCATAGATAGCTTTTCGATAAGCTGTTGAGCTTGGTCAGGCTCAAAGTACTTTTCGGATATATTTGTCGTGCTATCATTTTTCTTGATTACTTTGACCTTATCCATGGGTGAGTGGTCAATAATACCCATATCAACCGCATAGCTTAGGGCTTGCCCAGCTAAAATTTTAATAGACCGTGTATAGCCATGGCTTAAGTGGTCGAAACCGTTTATCCAATTCTGTAAGTACCGCGTGTCAATATTGCTGACAAGTATGTCGACATCTATTGTTTCTTCGATTTTCCGCCGCATGATTCTTTGTTTGCGTTTCGTACTGTTTCTTAAAGGTTTCTCATGTAGTGGGTACCATTCTTCCATCAACTGACCAAAAGTCATATCCTTGGTATTCTTTGTGTTTTTCGCTGCTTCAATCTTTTTATCTAAGATTTTCTTAGCCTTATTCCAAGCCTGTGCGGACTGACTGGTTAGCGTTACCGACTTGTATCTTTTCTTTCCCGTGTATGGGTCCTTGTAATCTTCAGTATATTTATACTTCCCTTGTTCTAAGATTGTCATCCACATACCAAATCATCCTTTCTTATGTTAAAATATAGGTACACAAAAAGCACACACATAGTGCATTTTGTTGAACTTCAGTAACCTCACTCTTCGACCGACCAAAGTGTAGAGTGGGGTGTTTTTTTATTTCTTTCTGGTAAAAGTCTTACCACAGTTCATGCAAACAAACTCATTCTTTTTACCTTTTCCACCAGCAAACCCAGCAAGCGTACCAATACCACCAGTTAATACTGCACCACCTACCGCTTTACCAACTGAAAAACCTTTACGTTTGTTTCCAGCAAATTGTAAATCCTTACTGCCACACTTCGGACATTTTAAAACTTTACTTTCCTCACGATCAGCTTTAAATTGTTCTTGTACTTTTTTGTATTCGTTCTTTTCCATTTGACTTGTGGAAGGACCAGATAATACATCAGCATCTAAAAGTTCTAATAATTCTTGAACTTTTTCAACTTCATCAGCATTAAAGTCAAATGAGTTCTTTTTAAATTCTTTTACGTTATCTGTCAATTCGCCGTCCACACTAAAGTAGACCGTACCCATTGAAAGTAACTTTGGTTCTGCTAGATATACGGTATCAATATCATTGGTATCAATTACATTTTTACCAATCTTCAATAAGTCATCTTCTATGGATACTGATTTCTTAAATAAAGTCCCAAACTTTTCGCTATACATAAAATATCCCCTTTATGATATAATTAGTTAAACAAATTCCCCACCAGTTTTGCGCTACTGGCAGGGCAATAATTATAAATCATATTTAACACGGACGACCTTGCCAATAATTCTGGCAGGGTTTTTTTCGTTTACAATAATAGGCTCGTATTCATTATTTTCAGGTTGTAATAATAATTCGCTACCTATTCTTTTAACTCTTTTAAGTGTGGCTTCGGTATCCCCATTTACTAATACCGCTGCAACTTCTCCATTTTCAACAGTACGTTGTTCTCTGATTAAAACTAAAGCACCGTCAGGAATTAGAGGATACATGCTATCTCCATTAGCTTTTAAGTAGAACAGATTACCATTTGGTAATTGGTTTTCAATTTCTTTGTGATACTCGTCCACATTTTCAACCGCAGTTATTGGATCGCCGCATGATATCGCACCTAGCAATGGAATGTTCACAACTTTTATATCTTCAGTTACATCATCGAAGAAATAAGAAATTGGTACATTGAAGATATCAGCCATTTGAACAATTTTATCCATTAGTGGAAGATTACCGCCACGTTCCCAAGTTGACACTGTGGTTTTTGCCACATCCAACTTATTTGCTAGATCAGTTTGCGTAAAATCATTTCTTTTTCTCAAATATTTTATTTTATCTTTGATTTGCATTTGTTTCACCTTCCTTCTATATATATTATACATTATTGGTACGGTTATATCCATACTTTTTTACAAGTTTTTTAGTAAAAAGAACGGAAATGTTGAACTTTATTATTGACAGGTACGGATATCCCGTATATACTGATAACATCGCTTAAGGAAAGGAGAGATTACATGGCCCGACAATTTACACTTGAGCAATCAAGGAACTTAGCAGGTCTAACTCAAGAAGATATGGCAGAAAAGTTAGGTGTGTCAGTAACTACGTATTATAACTATGAGAAATATAATCGTTATATGCGAATGGATACAGCCTTCCTTTTTTCTAAAATAACTAACTTGAGCATTGATGAGATTATTTTTTTACCTAAGAAGTACGGAAATTCAGTACAAAAAGTGTAAAAGAAAGATAGGTGTTCAAATTGCAAATCGAAATTAAAGAAAAAGTTGATAAGGGCATTTGGTATCGCTTAGGACTACTACCAGAGTTGTTTGTTGGTTTGTCCAACAGCACGGCTAAAGCTTACACCAAAGAAATGGAAAATCTACCAGTATTCAGCGGTGGAGTTTTAAAGCCCGGGCATTCAACCACTTTTGTAAATTATGAAACATTTGTGGAATTTTTAAAGTTTAAAGAAGAAAACAAGTACCGCTAAGGAGGACAAATGATATGAACAGAGAATCAGAAAACACAATCGTGTGGGGAATAGTAACTGCTATCTATTTCATCGGCATGCTAGAAACAATCTTCCAAGGTTACGCAGGTTGGATTCCAGTCTTGCTATTCGTACCATTCATTATTTCGCTGGCTTATACATGGATCAATGCACGAGATGCAGACATGTTTGTGGGGAATGAAAATGAAACAACTAACCAGTAGACAGCTTGCTAGGAACGCTAAATACAGTATTGATAAATACTTAAATAACGGCGATTTAAAGCATTTAAAAGACGCCAAGTTGTATCTATCCCAAGTGCAAGTTAAAGACGTAACGGATAGCAAATTCTTGGAAATGAAGGCAAGGAATTACAGTTGAAGGTGGTGAAAAAATGCGAGGAGTATATGACTTGGACCAACAGCAATTTTATCCAGAAGATGATGACGGATTAGATGAAACCCGAACGGTCAGAGTATGGGTGGAAGGTTATGCAGACGTGGAATTACCGCTATATGCAGATAAGGACGAAGCAGAAAAAGAAGTCCATATCGGTGATTTATCAATTCATCACGTTTGGGTTGACGACGAATAAAAAAGCACCTATTGCGAGTAGGCGCTTCAAGTAAATATTTTACGTATAAATTATAACACGATTGGAAGGACAAATGTTACCTGAAAAAAGAGTAGAAAATCAGATAAAAAAATTCTTGGATAGACACAATGCTTATTGGTTTAAAACATTGGGTGGATCTGTACCTGCAGGAACTGCTGACATTATCGCTTGTGTGAACGGGTATTTTATAGCCATAGAAGTTAAAAAACCAAGTGGTGGAAAGGTTTCTGCATTACAAGAGTTCCATATTAATAAAGTTAAACAATCTGGTGGTATTGCTTTTGTAGCAAATAGCGTTGAGGTTGTAGAGAATACTTTGAAAACAGAAGGGGTGATTACTTGAAAGACTTACTTTATAAGTTTCAAAGAGAAATTGTAGACCAAGCAAAACCTAATTATCTAATTGCGAGCGATGTTGGAACAGGCAAGACGATGATGGCTATACATCATTACTTGAAACATAACAAAGGCGAACCATTATTAGTTGTTGCACCTCCTGCAAAGATTAAAGAGGGTGGTTGGGATGATGAAATTAAATTTATCTCAAGTGAATATAATATCCCAATTACTTATGAAACATTGAGTTATGGAATGATTTCCAAAAAGTGGCAAGAATACAAAGGTTACTTCGTTGTATTCGATGAGTGTCACTACATCAAAAACCCGACTAGTCAACGTGGCAAGTCAGCTAATCAATTAACTAAAGCTGCTACACACTTTTTGTTATTAAGCGGTACGCCAGCAAGTAATAATATCGGTGACATGATCAATTACTACATTATGTTTGGATTTACTAAAAATAAAACACAGTTCAATAAAAAGTTTGGTGTTTGGGAACAGAAGTTTTTTGGACAACGCACAGTAAATCAAGTGGTTGATTATAAAGAAAAAGACAAATTATTAGGCTGGTACAAGCAATTTGCAATCAGTATCAAAAAAGACGATGTATTAGACTTGCCACCAATTGTATTCAAAACAGTTAGGTTTAAAACATCTAAAGAGTACAAGATTATTGCTAAAGATCGTGTGTTGGGCGATGTGGCGTATGATAACCCATCGAGCTTAACTCATGGGTTGAGAGAACACGCCAATTTAAAAGATAAACTCGCTTACTTAGAGATGCTGTTTGAAGGAACAGACAACAACATAGTTGTGTTCTACAACTATAATTCAGAACTTGATGCTATAAAAGAAATCACAAAAGACAAGACGGTATACGAAGTGAACGGTAGTAAACAACACTTACCGCCAAAATCTGAATGGGCGAATACTAAAAACAGTGTAACCCTTGTGCAATATATGGCAGGAGCTGCGGGGATTGAATTGCAGTACGCAAACATTGTGGTTTATTACACACCAACATTCAGTTTCCAAGATTATGCACAGTCTTTAGGGCGAACGCATCGGAACGGTCAAAAGAAAAAAGTAACAGTATTTAAGTTTTTGACGACCGCTTCAATTGAAGAAAACGTATGGGGCGCTTTGGCGAACAAAAAAGATTTTGATAAAAAACTGTATATCGAAACGAAGTTAGGGGTGAAGTAATGGAAGAATTTAAAGGATTCGGATTGCAAAAACAGGATTTAAATGTAACCGAAAACCGCAACATCTATGTTGGTGGTTCTGATATGCCAGTTATTTTAGGCATCAGCAAATATAAAACGCAATATGAATTGGCGCGAGAAAAGACAGGCATTGAAAAACGTGAATTTATCAATAACCCATATATCTTATTTGGTAATAAATTAGAGCCAAAAATTAGAGAATACATCAACGCTGTGAACGGCACTAACTTCATTGTCGACACTTACATTGATGAAGAAAGAGCTATTAGATCTAACGTGGATGGTATTGATAAGGAACACAATATTCTTTTAGAAATCAAAACACACGGAAAGAATTATGACCAGCGTGTGTATGAAGTGCAAATGCAATTATATATGGCACAAATTGGATGTGAGGTTGGATGGTTAGCCTTATACGAAAGACCAGTAGACTTTGATACCGAATTCGATGCAGATAGATTAGTTATCAAAGAAATCGAACGTGATGAAGACTATATTCAAAAAATCCTTTCTGCAATTGAAACGTTTTGGATTCGTTGTGAATATCTGAAAGAAAATCCAAGCATGACTGGAGAAGAATACTTCTCGCAAGGAACTGAACTAGATGCACAGCTAATCGAGTTGAAGAACATTGCACCAAAATTGCTGCAAATGAAAGCACAAGTTAAAGAATTTGAGAAACGGGAAAAAGAATTGAAAGAAAAATTTTACGACTCAATGACTGAAAATGATGTGAAGAAAATCGAAACACCATTTATTGTGTTGACTCGTGTTTTGCCTACAAAAGCAAAAACTTTTGATAAGAAACGGTTTGAGCAAGAACATCCAGAATTGTACGAACAATATATCAAAGAAGTTGATAAAAAAGGCTACGTCAAAATACAGGAGGCTAAATAAATGAAAGTGTTGTTAAAACAAGAATCTAAATACTTCACAACGCAAGAAAGTGAAGCCAGCGATTTAATTCAAAAGGTTAAAAATGAAACAGACGGTGAAGTGAAAAAACAAACAATTGATGTAAAAGAACATAAAGACTACGGTCAGTATTTTGAAGTGACAATTGTTGAAGAATTTACGACTAGTAAGTCGATTTTAGAACAAGGATATTAGGAGGCATAAACAAATGAGTATTTTACCACCAAACAAACCCACAAAAACAGTTGATACACCAAAGAACTTCTTCATTTACGGTGCAACCATGAACGGAAAGTCTTATCTAGCAAGTGAGTTCCCTAACCCACTATTCCTAGATACAGACGGTAACGCTTCTGCAAATCCTTATCCAAGCATCCAATTGCGAAATGTACGAGGTAAAAACGGAAAGATTTCAGAATCAGTAGTAGACCAATTTGACCAAATCATCACAGAATTGCAGACAACAAAACACGGTTTTGAAACAGTTGTGTTGGACGTTATCGATGACATTGTTGTCATGATTGAACAGTACATTTGTGACCGTGAAGGTGTTGAAACGATTGGAGATATTGGTTACGGAAAAGGTTACGCAGCATTTAGCAATATCTTCAACGCTTTAGTTATTGAGTTAAAAGCCTTACCGATTAACGTTATCTATGTTAGCCGAATTGCTACTCGAGAAGAAAACAATGTTTCTTATGAAATTCCATCACTAAAAGAGAAACACGTCAATATTGTTAACGGTAACTGTGACTACATGATTCAAGCGAAAAAAGTTGGTAAGAACTACCTGCGTATCGTTAAAGAGAAACGTAAAAACTATCAGCGTGACAATATTGATGACGAACGTATCCTAGAAATTTTAGACACTTTAACTGGTGCTTTCGAAAGATCTCAACGCACTAACAAGAAAAAACAAGATGAAATTGTCAAAAAACTTGAAGAAGAAACTGAAGAAAAACTAGTTGGGGTTAGTGAGGAAGAAACTTCCACTACGCCAGTGGAAGATACACCGCAACCTACAAAAGAAACACCAGCGCCCGTAGAGAAGAAGCAAGCACCTACTAACAATACAGATGGTGTTGTCCGCAACCGTCCACGTCCACAAGTTTAATTAAAAAGGAGATAGAAAATTATGTCATTAAAAGATTTAGCAAACCAAACTTTAGAAAACTTCAACCCGTCAACAGATAACGCTTCTCAACAAGAAGCACAAGGTCTTCCTGAAGGTGAATACGATGTCATGTTAAATAGCATTAAATTCCATAAGTACGATAGTGGGTACGAGTGCTTAGCACTTGATTGCCAAGTAGTCGCTGGAGATGAAATTGATCGTCACGAGTTTATCAATATTAACTTAGATCCTGATTTTGTAGCAAAAGATGAAAAAGGTAATCCATACAAACTTTATGAAAAATACCCTAACTTATTAACAACCAATATCAAATACATCTCTCAATTAGCGTTTGCAACTGGCGTAACACTTGAGGAAGACGATTGGGAAGATATGACAACTTTAGACCAAGCATTTAATGACCAAGGTGCAAAAGGTAGCCAATTTATCTTAGAGGTTACAAAATCAACAAATAAAGCTAAAACAAAAACTTACACAAACTATGTTTTCGCAAAATATGCAGATGATCCATTCGATGGTGGAGCAAACACCGTAGAAGTCGATGATGAAAATTTACCATTTTAAGTGATTAGAAAGCAGGGTAGTCAATGGCTCAAACATACGACTTATTAGTACATAATAGGCAATTTAAGCGTAAGCCTGAACCTGCCCAAATACCCAACATCAACAAGACAATTTCAGCTTACGAAGCTTCTGTGACTCCACAGGAGCTTGCTGGAATGGTTGGTGATAATGGGCAGACAATGGTTCTGGCAACTATGAACGGGGAACGTAAGAAAGATAATATGCGTTCGCAACAAATTGTAGCTTTGGATTTCGACAATAGCGAAACACGTTTAGACGAAACCGGTCAAATAATTAAAGATGAAAACGGTAAAGCTAAAAAATTCAAAACAACTGGTAGTAAATATTCTAGTGTCGCTGAAATTTATCAACACGAGCTCATTCAGCGAAATGCTAGTTTCATATACACAACATTTAATCATACAGAAGACTGGCACAGATTTAGAGTAGTTTTCTTTTTAGATAAACCAATGACTAACAATAAGCAAGTTGAAATGATGTATCAGTGGTTGATGGATAAGTTCCCAAACGCTGATAAGGCAAACAAAGACAGCTCCAGATTGTTCTTTGGTGGAACGGAATCACTTGAAGTGAATTACGACAATCAAATAGATACAAGTAAAGTTACTTTTACTAAACCCAAAGAAAAATCAAAGCCTACTGTGGCTAAAAAAGTTGCTCCAATTAAACATGAGGAAGCGGTAGAAGCCTTTGAACAATATATTGTTCGAGAGCGTGAGAATCTGCAAGAGTATGACAACGCTTTGTCTGCAATTTGGGTTATAGCGAAAGCTGCTTTGATGGGTGAGATATCTTACCCAGACGCTCATCTTTTTAGTGAGAAGTTAGCTTTAGGGAATGAAGCATGGGCGGAGGAAAATGTTAAGAAGTTAAAAGAAGCGCTAAAAACACCGATTCATGAATTTCACACTGATTACACCTTTGCTCAAAAGTTCATGGGGAGAGTGACAAGTGAAGCTCAATTAGATAAAGGCGATATCATTGCGACATCAAAATTTCTAGTGGAGCAATTAGAAGTCAAATTATTTAACAACAACTTATATTTTAAAGAAGGTAACCACTGGATCAACGATAACAACAAATTACTGCGTGCAATTGACAAGTATATTGAGCTAAAGCACTCGCAGGACACAGAATTGATAAACCAATTTATGAAGCGTGCAGAATTGATTGAAGAAGAATTTTTCCCTATCCAATTAAAGAATGATTATTACATTGATAACGGTGTAGCAATTGAAGGTAAGGTTGAAAGTTTTACGCCATATTATCTAGATGTTGAATATGACCAGTCGGCATTTAACACTGATGTGGACACCTTCTTGAACTTTCTGACTTGCGACAGAAAAGACTTGAGAACAGTTGTTGAAGATATGATGGGCCACATTCTAATGTCAAAAGGTTTTCCACACAAAGTTTTCTTCTTCATAGGTGAGAAGGGAGCGAACGGGAAGTCTACATTTTTGGAAATGCTGAATAGCTTTGTTGGAGATTTAGGTACAAACATCAGTCTTGAAAACTTTAACGATCCCACCTCGGTTGTAGAACTGGAAGGGAATTTAGTAAACATTGGTGATGATATCGATGCAAACTATCTAGAGAGCAGCTCAAATTTCAAAATACTGGCTTCTGGTAACACTTTAACAGTAAGACCTATCTACGCCACTCCTTATCGGATGAAGAATAAAGCAACGCTAATTTTTACGGCTAACGGCATGCCTTCGTTTAAAGATAAGTCGGGAGGGATTGCAAGACGGTTGATTATTATCCCTTGCGACAACGTGGTCACTAAAGCTGATTTTAATATTGATGAAAAATTAAGTACCGAAAAAGCGCAAAGTTACATACTAAACTTAGCACTTGCTGGCCTCCAAAGAATACAAGCGAATGGGGGACAGATTTCGAAATCTGAAACAATTGACGAAAACGTAAAAGGGTACATTTTAGAATCTGACTCCATATTAGCTTTTGAGGATGAGGTGGGAGTCGATTCGGATTTACCAGACAGTGCAATTTACGTCCAGTATAAAGACTATTGTGACGAAATCGGTGTTAAACCATTTAGTAAAACAAAACTTACTCAAAGGTTAAAGGAAATGGGTTATGACCGAGTAAGGCAAATGAGGTTAGGAAAAAGAAATTTTTATTATGTGAAAGAAGAGCTATAAAAAAATTGCCATACTTTTTGCCATAGTTATTGCCATACTTTTTGCCATACTTTTTAGAAATTCGGGGTTGATGTGGCAGGGTTTGCCATACTTACCATACTTTTTTTCTTTATTTTACTAGAAAAAGAAAATAAATATTATTTATAAAAAATATATAGATATATAAGAGAATTTGGCAAAAAAGTATGCCAACTATGGCAATCGTTATTATGGCAAGGCGAAAAGGTTAAAAAGTATGCCAAAAAGTATGCCAAAAAGTGAGCCACAAAGTATGCCACTTAATTTAAGGAGGAACTATGACTAAGGAATACATCGCCTATCGTGGCGACAGACCACTAGGTACAGGAACGATAGAAGAATTAGCTGACAGGCTGGGTTACACGTACAAAGAAATGAAATACAAAAGTTATCCACTAACGCATATAAGAGATAAAGGAGATAGAAACGCAATACTACTTTATGAAATCGAGGATGATGAAGATGACAATCAATTTTAACCCACAAGGCTATAAGCCGACAAAGAAAGAACGAATTGAACATAATATTGATAACTTTGAACAGAAAGTTGGTAAAGCATTAAATTACTTCAATGCTGGTGAAATTACAAAAGATCAATTCATCAATGAAATTAATGTTGCCCATGGTAATTACAAACATAATCAAAGAAGAATCTACAATTTGGAGGGTTGACCATGAAAATGACAACTGAACAACACACTATCTGGCAAAACCTAGTCAAACAATCTCAACCATACTACAACGACCTAATCTACGTCCTAGATTGTGTCGACATAACTGAAGGACATTGGGAGTATTACAACAAGCATGGTGTTAAATGGTTAGTGGACACGTTCCCAGAGGTTAGACACGACACAAGACGCTTTGTGCGAGTATGGCTTGGTGATGAACCAATTGAAGTGGAGGACTAACTATGAACTTACAAGAGGAACTAAAAGCGTTGAAAGAACGTATCGCTGAATTGGAAGAACAAGAGAAAGATGAGCAAGAGCTTCCACAATATGATTATGAATATTGGTATGTAGATTTTGATGGTAGTGTGTTTAGTACATTTTACGACAATAACCACTATATCGATAGATACCACCAAGAGATTGGCAACATTTTCAAAACCAAAAAACAAGCAGAGTTTGCTGTTGAGAAGCTAAAAGTCGAAGCCGAACTGCAAAAGTTCAGCAGACCATTTGAGTCAATGGAAGGTAACTTCTGTATGGTTTTCGATACGAGCGATGGGAGTATAGATTTTTGGAGTATGTCGTATAGCAAAGTGCAAGGAACTATCTACTTTGAAAGTACAGTAATGGCCAATGAAGCAATTAACGCAATCGGTGAGGATCGTATCAAGAAATATATTTTCGGAGTGGAGGACTAACTATGAAACATCCAGACATTGAAAAACTAGAAAAACAAGCGTTATTAGATCGTATTGCTGAATTAGAAAAACGTATTGAGAAATTGGAGAAGAAGAATGACAAATAAAAAGAAAATCATCATCGGTTTACAGATAGTCGCAACAGTTTACTTGCTAGGGAATATGATTTACAGCAACTTACAAGCCTTTGACCTAATGTCCACCGCAATGGGTCTGCTCGGTTTATTCGGTAATATCCTACTGGCACACAAGAAATCAAGTACATTCGCATTGAACATGTCTAATAACGTTTTAGGTGGTGTCCTAAGTTTCCAAAATCGTTTCTTTGCAGAAGTGGGGATGAATATCATTTACTTCGTAACGCAGGCGTTACAAGGCATCCCTTACTTCCGTAATCACAAAGACGAAACTGGGGAAGTGGAAACTAAGTCAGAGTTCGAGCCAATTAAAATCATTACATATATCGCATTCGGTACGGTGGCGATGGGTTTAATCAGTAAATACTTTGACGGAAACATGGTAGTACTAGACAGCGTACAAAACGGTATTGCAATCGGCGCACAACTTCGACAAATGAACGGTAATGCTGATGGTTGGTTACTATGGGTTTTATCTAACATCATCAACATTATCGTATGGGTATCGGTAGGAAATTGGATATTAGTTGCATCGTTCGCTGCATACGCAATTGTGGCAGTTAGTGGTTATCTGAATTGGAGTGAATAATATGGGGTTACTATTCGAAAAAAGTGAAAAGAAAGTAGCGAATACTTTAACGATTGTTGAGCTGATGAGAAAACATGATGACGAAGTCAATGAACTGGTGAAACGAAATCAAAATCTATTCAAAGACAGTCAAAAGTTAAAGAAGGCTAAATACCTAGTAAACAGTCGAATTAGTAATTTGCGTGCGAGTTTAAAAAATAAGCCTAATTCAGAGAAAGAAATCGAGTTGAAAATATATTTGGACATACAGGAGGCACTGAAATGACAGAAATCTTAGTGTTAGAAAAACCAGAAGAAAAGTTAAGGCGTGAACGTGAGCGACTGCTTGGCGAATTATCGGTATATGGAGAACGGTTGGCTTTCCTACAAGACACAGTAGATGAAATCAAAGAAATGATTGAATGCTATGACAAAGCGATTGAAAACCTAGGAACTGATGTGCATACAATTTCTGATTTACTGGCAACTTATCAAAATGGTGGAGAAAACGGAGAGCGAAGATGAAAGTTATTTATAAAGGCAGAGGGCAAGGAAAAACTTATGACATGATTAAGCTTGCTAGTGAAAATAAAGGGTATATCCTTTGTAGCACGTTTCAGCAAGCGCAATACATTTATGATTTATCAAAAGACATGGGGTTAAGTATTCATTTTCCTATTACATATTCTGAAATGCCCTTAACAAAAGGACAAAGAATTGACAGTATATTGATTGACAATGCAGAAGATTTTATCGAGACGGCGGTTGGTAAGAAGGTTTCTGCTATCTCAATCACAGATGAGGAAGGGTAAATTATGACTAAAAAAGTAATCGTGTACGATAAAGACAATTGTCCAAAATGCTTACATACCGAAATGCAATTGAAAGCACGAGGTATTTCATTTGAAACAAAGAATATCTTTGATGAAGAAAATGCGGATATTCTTGAATGGGCGCAAGTAACAGGTAATCGCACAATGCCATTGGTGTTTGTTGATGGGGAGTTCGCTTGGGGTGATAACCGACCAGACAAAGTGGAAGAATTAGCTAAGTTGGTGGAATAGATGGACCTAATAACACAACTATTATTGTACATAGGTGCATTCACACTACTGGTGATCGTTGGGACATTTATTTTCATAATGCTGAACACAATAGTTGATGTGATTGACGAGCAACAACAAGCGAGAGAACGGGATAAGGAGTGATTGAGTGGCAAGTAAAGATTTTAAAAGAGTTGAACAACTTTTAGAAGATTACCCTAAATTAGATAGCGAAATAAAAAAACGTCGATTAGCACTTCTATACCCTGTTAGAGAACATGATGAAAATGTTGGGGGTAGCAAATCACAGTCTAATACTAGTCTAGCTGAAACCTTTGTGGTAACGCTAGACCAAGATAAGCGATTGGCTAGGTTAGAAGAACAAAAGTTTATCATCGAAGAAGTGTTAAAAAAGCTGCACGAAGATGATTATAATGTAATTAAACTATATTACTTCGAAAAGCCAAGAACGTTAACTTGGGACGGTATCGCTATGGCTACTAGAAACTCAAGATCTAGATGTTTTGAAGTTAGAAAAAATGTCGTTGAAGAAATTGGTAGGAAGTTAGGAGAACTGGACTAATTGCGGACTTTTAAGGCAATAATCTGATGTATATTGGTATTGTGATATTTAGGCGATGGGATATCACAGCCACCTCCTTATGGTTAAGTCTTTAGCATACGGAAATATGTTTAAAGCAAACGCAGGTTCCTCCTGTGGATATATAACAGGTACTAAGTGGACGAGCCACCATGATAGTTGCAAGGCTATCTAGTATCATTAGCAAGGCACAGTCAGCTCAAATACATTATACATTTAATCATCACTGACTTCCCTTGCTTATTGAAAATTGCATATCGCATAGGCTATTAGGTACTCCCGGAGAATAAATCCTTAGTAGTATTGCGATATGTAGTTTTGAGTAATAAAGATAACATCAACAGCTACCCAGTCTTTTAGAGACACACTTACGAGTGACGGGTGGCTTTTTAATTAGGAGATGAAAATATGGAAAGTAAATTCAAATTTAAACTAAAGAACGGTTTACGTGGTGAAGCTATCAATAAAGGTAATGCTTATCGGGTTACATATTCTAATGGTGTTGCAGTAGACATTCTGAACGATATTGTAAAGAAAAACATCGATAAAAACATTTGGGTCGTATCTAAGTAACTAACCAAGTCACCTTAACGGGTGGCTTTTTATTATATGAAAAAAAGGCGGTGTGTAATTGGATATAAAGTTATTGCATGGGGATTGTTTAATTGAAGCTGATAACATTCCAAGCGGTAGCGTTGATTTGATATTAACGGATTTACCGTATGGGACAATAAAGAACGCAGACTTGGGGAAGCATGACACAAGCTGGGATGTAGTAATTGAGCCTAAAAAAATTTATGATATAGCGAACCGGATATTGAGGAAGAACGGAAAAATGGTTTTGTTTGGCAATGAGCCTTTTTCTTCAAAACTAATAAATGAGTCAATCCCTAACATTCCTTTTTCATACCGTATGATTTGGCTGAAAGACCAGCCAGCGTTTAGTATGTATATTGGATGCAAGAAAAGACCTATGAGTTATTACGAGGATATTCTCGTATTCAGTAAATTAGGGGGATTGGAGAATAGCGGAGTAAATGCTAACCACCCTTTAAAAGAGATGTTTAACGAAGCGCTTGATCGGTCAGGGAAAACCAAGCGTTTTTTTATCGATCTAGTGGGGTCGTCAGCCTCGCATTATTTCACCGACGGGGTGCAGTTTCGAATACCTACGGAAAGTAAATTCGACTTAATAAGGGATTGTATAGATATTGGGTATTCGTATGACGAATTGAAGGCAATAGACCTTAAATATAAGCAATACGAAACAGAGAAGCATTACGGTAATTACCCTTCAGTGTTCAATTTGTGGGAAGGTAACAAATACAAGTCAAACATCTTAAAATATAAAAAAGATTACGACGGATACCATCCAACGCAAAAACCAGTCGCACTGCTCGAGGACTTAATTAAAACATATAGTAATGAAGGAGATACGGTGGTCGATTTAACTATGGGTAGTGGGTCTACTGGCGTAGCATGTAAAAATACGGGTAGAAACTTCGTAGGTATCGAGTTAGACGATGAATACTTTGGTACAGCTAAAGAACGAATTGAAACGAAGTCATCCTAACGGGTGGCTTTTTATCATGCCCAGGGGTGCTAGTTTAATGCCTACCCCCACCATTATTTTGACACCTACCCACTAGAAAGGAGACCCACCCTATGCGTTTAGATAAGACCGGTACACATCGAGCAGCATACGAACGGAATCGAAAGCGGATATTAAAGACACAGAACATTTGTGGATTGTGTGGGTACCCAGTGGATGTCACATTGAAACCACCAAACCCGATGGCGCCAGCGATTGATCATATCATTCCAGTTTCTAAAGGTGGTCATCCAAGTGCGATTAATAACTTGCAACTGACACACTCAACGTGCAACAGACAGAAGTCAGATAAATTATTTAAGAATGAAGAAACAATGGTTAAAGAGAGCAAGGTAATTGGTAATAGAAACTTACCACAATCTCGTGATTGGCTTGTATTTGGCGTGTAAGAGCTTTAGGGGGCATGACACCCTACCACCCCCTTAGCTCCGACCTTCATGCCGTACTGCACATTTTTTCGCGCGACATACAATCACGAAAGGAGTGATGAATTGGAAAAAGAAAACTTAGATTATTTAAGAAAGAAACTAGCTGACCACAAGATGCGTGTAGATGCTAGATACCGCTATTATGACATGAAATACAAAGAGCCACACACAAGTTTCACAATGCCTCCTCAAATTCGAGATAGATTTCAATCAACAGTGGGGTGGACTTCAAAAGCGGTGGATGCACTGGCTGATAGATTATCGTTCAGAGATTTTGATAATGACAATTTCAACATTAACAAGATTTTCCAAATGAACAACCCAGATACACTGTTCGATTCAGCTATCTTATCCGCACTTATCGCATCATGCGCATTCGTGTATATCATTGATGACGAAGAATACCCAAAACTACAGGTAATTGAAGCTAGCAACGCAACTGGAATCATCGATCCGATTACTGGTTTGCTTAAAGAAGGGTATGCAGTCCTGGAACGTGATATCTACGGAACACCTAAAGTTGAAGCATACTTTGAAGCGTTTAAAACTACGATTATTACAGACGGTGAGCCAATTGAATACACACACAAGGCGCCAGCACCATTGTTAGTGCCAATTATTCACAGACCCGATGCAGTTAGACCATTTGGTCGTTCTCGTATCACAAGGGGTGCTATTTACTGGCAGTCTTATGCTAAACGTACCTTAGAGCGTTCTGATGTAACTGCGGAATTCTATTCGTTCCCACAAAAATATGCGGTTGGTACTTCGGAAGATGCAGAAGAATTGGACACTTGGAAAGCAACTGTTTCAACAATGCTTGAAATCACAAAAGACGAAGACGGAGAAAAGCCAACATTAGGCCAATTCAACACGCCATCTATGCAACCATTTATGGAACAACTAAGAATCGCTGCTAGTGGTTTCGCTGGTGAAACTGGTCTAACTATGGACGACTTAGGTTTCGTTACAGATAACCCTTCAAGCGCTGAAGCGATTAAAGCGAGCCATGAAACATTACGAATTACCGCACGAAAAGCGCAACGGAATTTCGGAAGTGGTTTCTTGAATGTCGGTTTCTTGTCGGCATGTTTGCGTGATGGCGTAACTTATAAGCGTAACCAATTCACAGAAACAAAAGCTAAGTGGGAGCCAATCTTCGAGCCAGACTTATCAGCATTATCAACCGCTGGTGACGGTATCATCAAGATTAACCAATCGGTTCCGGGCTACTTTAGCGTTAACAATCTAAAAGACCTGTTAGGTATTGAAGGAGATGAACAAGTTGGCAGTCGATATATCGGTGGAACTACTGGAGAAAATACAAGCAACATTCCGGAAGAAGTTTGGAACCAGCCAGAAAGCACAGAACTTACTACGGAAAACGAATGACGGTCTAGCTACTTACGTTGACGCCAACGAGTTTTCAATCGTTACTGGTGATTTGTTAGCTGAAGCCTTTGCGGAACATTTATCGTCCGACATTCTTCCTAATGGGCGACTTTATTACAATATCGGCCAAAAAGTAATCGCACCAATGTTGGAAAATAATTATGAAATTGTGGCAGATAATGCAGTTGAGGTACAAGAGACATTAAATGAATTTGCTGGTATTGGTATCAAAGGACAACGAGCGGATATTCAATATGAACGTATCGAAGGTATTATCCAAAGGTTGGCTAATGAACTAACTTATGACGATGTGGCTTGGATATTAAAAGAGCCTGTGGTCAATTTCACGCAAGCGGTAGTAGATGACACAATTAAGAAGAATGTTGAATTTCACAACGAAGCTGGTCTAAAGGCTAAAGTGGTGCGTATTGCTGAAGCAAACGCGTGTAAATGGTGTCGAAGCTTACAAGGTGAATACGATTATCCGAATGTGCCACAAGACGTTTGGCGCAGACACCAAAATGACAAGTGCGTAATTACTTATTATCCGAAGAAAGGTAAAGCCCAAAACGTGTACAAACCTAGCTAAAGGCGGTGATCCAATATCTCCCACCGAAAGGGTTAGCATGGTGCTCTTAGAAAGGAGTAGTAATGGCTGATAAAAAGTTTGGTAGGCAAGTTCCTACCGTAAGTTATTTTTGCGAATATGATGAAACGCTATTCGAACAAGCAACTGACTTATACCGAAAAAGTAAACATGAAGCTTATGAATGGCAGATTGAATTATTAAAACCATTGATGGCGATTGACGATGAAGGATACTGGACGCACCAAAAATTCGGCTATGCTATCCCACGTCGTAACGGTAAAACAGAAGTAGTTTATCTAAAAGAAATTTGGTCACTGTTTCAAGGTTTACGTATTTTGCACACTGCCCACCGAATTTCGACATCACACTCAAGTTTCGAGAAAGTGAAAAGCTATATTGAAGCGATGGGTTTAGTCGATGGCGAAGATTTTAACTCCATTCGTGCTAAAGGGCAAGAACGTATAGAATTGTTTGAAACTGGCGGAATTATCCAATTCAGAACTCGTACTTCAACTGGTGGTTTGGGTGAAGGTTTTGACTTACTAGTAATTGACGAAGCCCAAGAGTACACAGAGGACCAAGAATCAGCTTTAAAATATACGGTTACGGATAGTGCTAACCCACAAACCATAATGTGTGGAACACCACCAACACCACTATCATCGGGAACTGTGTTTACAGATTATCGTCAAACTACACTCGATGGTGGAAACAAGTATTCGGGGTGGGCGGAATGGTCTGTTCCTGAATTACACGATATTCATGATGTGGACGCGTGGTACATGACTAACCCGTCAATGGGCTATCACTTGAACGAGCGTAAAATTGAAGCTGAATTGGGAGCTGATGAACTTGACCACAATATCCAACGACTTGGTTATTGGGTTTCATATAACGTTAAATCGGCAATCACAGAAGAAGAATGGCAATCAATGTTAGTTGATGAGTTGCCAGAACTTACTTCCAATTTATTTGTTGGTATTAAATACGGTAATGATGGTGTAAATGTGGCTATGAGTATAGCGGTTAAAACTGATGATGGCGACGTGTTCGTTGAAGCAATTGATTGCCAATCGACAAGAAACGGCAATGGATGGATATTGAATTTCATCAATCGTGCGAACGTTGAAGCGGTAGTCGTTGACGGTGCTGGTGGGCAAGCCATTCTTGAAGCAGAAATGAAATCAGCAAGAATAAAACCAAAACCATTGCTACCTAAAGTTAAAGAAGTAATTGTGGCGAACGCATCATTCGAGCGAGCGGTAAATTCCCGAGCGATCAGACATAAGGGTCAACCATCATTGGTGCAAATTGTTTCCAATTCAGAAAAACGTCCAATTGGTAGTAACGGTGGTTTTGGATATAAAAGCCAATTTGAAGATTATGACATTGCACTGATGGACAGTATGATCTTGGCTTATTGGAGTTGTATTGAAAGCAAAACGAAAGTTAAACAGAAAGTAAGGTATTAACATGGGTGAAAATTTAAGTTTTTCAGAACTTTTAGAGGTAGTAGAACGTGAAAAAGATGCTGAAAACGCATTGATTATCACTAAGACATCAGAGGGTCGTATTGATATATTTTATAATGATATGAACGGTTTAGAGGTTTTAGGGATGATTGAAGCAGGAAAAAGCGTCGCATTAGATGTAGTTTTTGAAGATTAAACCATTAGCAGTTAGCTAGTGGTTTTTATTTTGACCTAAATACGTCATAAAACTGTTTACTTGCAGTCATGCGTAAATGGCAAAACCTGTGCAGAAGCCGACTGCGTATCAAAGGCGAAAGGGGATTAACAATGAAACGAGATTTCTTACGTGAATTAGGTATTGAAGATGACACTATTTTAAAAGCAATTTTAGACAAAAACATGGAAGAAGTGAACACTGCTAAACCACAAGATTATGACGAATTGAAAAATAACTTGGAGCAGACCAAATCACAACTTTCAGAGTATGAAAAGCAAGTAAACAGTCTGACAGAAGATTATACGAAAGCGAGCGAGCAAATTAACTCATTAACTGCAGATAATGAACAATTTAAATTAAAAGATTTAAAATCTAACATCGTTCGTGAGTACGATCTACCGTCATCAGTATTCGACAACATTACTGGAAGTGACGAAGATACAATTCGACAATCGGCTGAAAACTTAGCAAGTGCTTTTAAATCAGTCAAACCCAGTCAACCTACTAAAACGTATGAAGCACCTACTGATGAAACTAATGGCTTACGAGAAACTTTAAGAAGTTTAAAAGGAGAGTAATATAAATGGTACAAAAACGAGAAACTTTATTTAATGCACAAGCGGTGAATGATTTAATCAACAAAGTAAAAGGCGAATCAGTCTTAGCTAAATTAACTAACCAAGATGCAATCGGCTTTAACGGTAACGAATACTTTACATTTGATTTTGAAAATGAAATCGACATTGTGGCCGAAGGTGGGGCAAAATCTCATGGTGGTATTAAGGTAGAGCCAATCACAGTTGTGCCTTTAAAAGTGGAATACGGTGCGCGTGTGACTGATGAATTTATGTACGCATCAGAAGAAAAACAATTAGCTATCTTGCAAAACTTTAACGAAGGTTACGCTAAGAAACTTGCTAAAGGTTTAGACATCATGGCGTTTTCAGGTACTAACCCACGTACTGGTACTAAATCAACAATCATTGGCGATAACAACTTCGCTGACAAGGTTACACAAGCGGTTACTTTTGACGCAGCGACTGCTGATGACAAGTTAGAGGATGCGGTACAAGCAGTTGTAGGTGCTGACGGTGATGTAACGGGTGCAGCGTTATCTACATTATTCGGTTCTTCATTAGCAAAAATCGAAAACGGTGTTGGTGTGGCAATGTACCCAGAGTTCAAATTTGGTGGCAACCCGGGAACACTTGGTGCATTACCAGTTGAATTATCTAAGAACGTATCTATCAACTCAAACCTTGAAGGTGTAGTTGGTGACTTCCGTACAATGTTCAAATACGGTATCACAAAACAAATTCCATTAACTGTAATCCCTTACGGTGATCCAGACAATACTGGTCGTGACTTAGCTGGACACAACGAAGTGTACTTACGTGCCGAAACTTATCTTGGATGGGGTATCTTATCAGCGGACTCATTCGCTAAAATTACTGAAGCTGGAGATGGTGAATAATGAAATTCAAAAACACCAAAACAGGCGTGGTCATTGATTTGACTGCGCCAATTTCTGGTGGAAATTGGGTAGCATTTGGTGAGGTTGAAGAGACAAAACCAACACCTAAATATAAACCAGAGGTTAAAGTCGAACAAAAAGTAGAAGAAGTTGAAACAGATGACTTTGATTTAACTAAAATGACTGTGGATGAATTGAAAGATTACGCAGTTGATAACGACATCGAATTAACAGCTACTAAGAAAGCGGAAATTATCGAAGAAATTGCCAAAGCGTTTGAAATGTAGGTGATGATATGCAAAATTTTGCAAGCATTGATGACATTATCGAATTGTGGCGACCGCTAACAAACGAAGAAATCACACGAGCTACTGCATTACTACCTGTAATATCTGATACCTTGCGTATCGAAGCTGACAAAGCTGGCGTTGATTTGGACCAAAAGTCTAATGACAACATGGCATACGCAAATGTGTTGAAATCAGTCACAGTAGACGTGCTAGCGCGAACTTTAATGACACCCACAGATAAAGAGCCAATGACACAAGAAAGCCAATCAGCATTGGGCTATTCGTGGTCAGGTACGTTTCTAAGCCCGGGTGGTGGTCTATTCATCAAGAAAGACGAATTAAAGCGTTTAGGCTTAAAACGTCAAAAGATTGGAGGTCGACACCTATATGGGGAAGATACATGGCATTCCAGTTACTTTGATTACCAAAGAGATTACTGGTTATGATCCACTCGGTGGGCCAATCGAACAAGACGTTGAAACAGTAGTGGAAAACGTACTTGTTTCACCGACTACAAAGGATGATATCGAGATTATTAGCAATCTTGATTTAAATGGAAAGCATGCAGTTTATACCTTAGGTATTCCAAAGGGTGACACGCACAATTGGTCGGATGCGGAAGTTGTGTTCTTTGGCAAACGATGGCGAACATTTGGTGCGACAATTGAGGGTATCGAAAGCATGATACCACTTCAATGGAATAAGAAAGTGTGGGTGGAAGTCTTTGAGTGATATGCGATTTACATTAAATTCAAAAGGCGTACAAGCCTTGCTTAAATCAGCGGAAATGGAAAGTATTGTTCGTGAGAAAGCCAACGAAGCGGTTAAGCGACTACCTGATGGGTACGAAGCTGATACGCACGTTGGTAAGAATCGTGTGAACGCATCTGTCCGCACCAAGACTTATGCAGCAGTTAAAGACAATTCGAAAAACAATTCACTATTAAAGGCGGTGCGTTAAATGCTAATCGAGGTAATTATCAAACAATACTTAGACGAGCATTTAGATGCGCCGTCTTTTTTTGATTATCCAGATAATCCACCAAGGCGTTTCGTTTTGATTGATCGCACTAGTGGTGGGGAGAATGAACAACTACCAAATTCAACTGTGGCATTCCAGAGTTATGGCGCTTCAAAATATGAAGCAATGGTGTTGAATGATGACTTGAAGAAAGCAGTCAAAGGTATGACTGAATTAAAAGAGATTTCAAAAGTTAGTTTAAATGCTGATTATAATTTTACTGATTTAGAACGAAAGCAACACAGATACCAGGCGGTATTTGATATTTATCATTATTAAAAAGGAGAGATTTTTATATGGCAAAAGCACAAAACGTAACATACGGTAAGCCCAAAGTAGGTGGGGCAATTAGTGTTGCACCTTTAGGCACTACACTACCTACTGATGCAGCGGGCGATTTAGACGCAGGTTTCAAAAACTTAGGATACATTTCAGAGGACGGTCTGACAAATGCTGATACTCGAGAAAGTGAATCGATTAAAGCATGGGGTAACGATATTGTTTTAACAACTCAAACCGATAAAACAGATACATTTACATTTACTCTAATCGAAGCGTTAAATGTTGATGTCTTGAAGTTCTACTACGGCGAAGAAAACGTAACAGGAACTTTGGAAACGGGTATCACCGTTAAAGCTAACTCGAAAGAGTTACAACCCGTTTCACTTGTCGTGGATATGGTATTCCAAAATGCTTTAAAACGTATCGTAATTCCACAAGCTAAAATCACAGAAACTGGGGAAATTGTATATAACGACACTGAAGCGGTAGGATACGAAACAACTGTTCAAGCGTTTAACAATGAAGATGGGAACTCTCATATTGAATACGTACAATCACCAACAACTGATGGGGGCGCTGCTTAATGATTAAAAGCACAACTGGAACTGGCTTTGAGTTTGAAATTGACGAAAGAGCCTTACAAAACTATGAGTTGTTAGAACTGTTGAACGATGTTGACGAAAACCCAATTTTGATTACGAAAGTAACTAAAATGCTAATCGGTGCTGAAGCTACTGAAAAGCTAAAAGACCACGTTCGTGATGAAGATGGTTTCGTATCAACGGAAGAAATGTCAAAAGAAATTGCTGATATATTCAAAGCTTCCCAAGAGCTAAAAAACTAATATTCCTCGCAGGCGTTTTAAAAGAATGGAAATTCGAGCTAATCTGTGACTTAGCGCAGTTTTACACCGTACATAATTATAGACAATACCCACTATCCCACGTTGCTACCTTAACAGCAGGTCTACCTGTTGAATCTAGGGTAAAGCGTGGGATTAATGGTATTTCTAGCATTGACGAATTACTTGTCAAAGTTGGTATTTTGGATAACTTGAATTTCATCGTTTGGTCGAAAACAAAAGATGGACAGAAAAACCAAAACAAACCACAGAGTATGTACAAGCTAGTGACTGTTGGTCAAAAGGTAACAGAAGAAGATTCGTTCACGACTGTTGAGGACTTCGAAAGAAAACGCAAGGAAATTGCGTTAAGAATTAGGGAAGGAGGGTAATATGGCAACAGAATTAGGCAAAGCGTATGTACAGATAGTACCGTCCGCAAAAGGCATTAAAGGCATGATCGAACAGTCTATGGGTGGAGAAGTGAAATCTAGTGGTAAATCACTAGGTAATTCACTAGGTAGTTCACTTATGGGTAGTTTGAAAACAGTCGCAGTGGCTGGTGGTGCAGCAGTAGGGTCAGCAATCGCAGGCGCAATAGCTGGTGGTGTGGCTGAAGGTGCTAAGCTAGAACAATCGCTTGGTGGTATTGAAACACTGTTTAAAGAAAATGCGGATGTTGTTATTAAGAATGCAAGGAGAGCATACGAAACAGCCGGCGTATCCGCTAACCAATACATGGAACAAGCTACTAGCTTTAGTGCCACGCTATTACAAGGCTTGGGCGGAGATACTGCTAAGGCTGCGGAATACGCTGACAAGGCGATTGTGGACATGTCTGATAATGCGAATAAGCTTGGTACTGACGTCGGTATGATTCAAGACGCATACCAAGGTTTCGCAAAAGATAACTATACGATGTTGGATAACTTGAAACTTGGCTACGGCGGTACTGCTAGTGAAATGGCACGATTGGTCAATGAATCGGGCGTGTTAGGTGGTTCATTTGAAGCTACCGCTGAGAATGTTAAAGATATTCCTTTTAGCACGCTTATTGATGCTATTCACGTAACTCAAGAAGAATTAGGAATCACGGGAACTACCGCAAAAGAAGCTAGCGAAACGGTGTCAGGATCGTTCGCAGCGATGAAGTCGGCAGCACAAAACGTGTTGGGTAACTTGGCTTTGGGAGGAGAAGATTTAATACCATCAATCAAAGCGCTTATTGATACAGGTAAGACATTCTTGGTCGATAACCTCGCACCAATGGTATGGGAAATCGTATCAAATTTACCTGTACTATTTTCAACTGCAATGGACGCACTAGGACCAGCTTTAATGCAAAGCGGTACTGACTTAATGAACATGTTGGGTATTGGTATCGAAGGTGGTGTCGGTGGCGTTGTTGAGAAATTTAAAACAGCCATTGCACCATTAACCGAAGCGACACAAACGGTATTTGGACAACTGCCAGAGCTAATTGGAAGTATTGGAGAAACTGTTACACCACTTATTGACATGGTGGCAAATGCTTTCACACAATTGGACTTCAGCGGTTTAGCTACATTCGTTGAAGCAGTATTACCAGCATTACAAGCTGGGTTTGAAACGTTTATGAGTGTGGCTGGGCCAGTTATTTCTACATTCGTGGATAGCTTTGTAAATCTATGGAACGTACTGCAACCAGTATTATCATTACTAGCAGAAGCGTTGATGCCAGTGTTACAGATTCTAGGTGCATTCCTAGGTGGTGTGCTTAAAGGTGCATTGATGGCTGTGACTGGTCTATTTGACATGCTAGCAGTTGCAATTGAATGGTTAACGCCAGTAATTGATTTCTTGGTACAAGCGCTTAAATTTGTATCTCCTGTTTTGCAATTCATCGCAGAATGGGTAGGGGTCGCAATCGGTCTGTTTGCAAACTTTGGTAGTTCAGCAAATGGACTAAAAGGCATGATGACAAGCGCTTGGACAAACATTCAAAATGTGATTTCAACAGCTAAGAATATTATCACAGGCGCTATAAATATTCTTAAAGGCGGTTTCAGCGGTTTAGGTAGTGTGGGTAATGCACTGATGAACACCTTGAAATCAGCTTGGAACACCATTGTTAGTTCAATTAGAAATGCTAAAGCGTCAATTTCTAGCATTATCAACTCAATTAAAGATGTATTCAATTCACTTAAAAATTTAAGCCTTGCTGATGCTGGTAATGCCATCATGAATAGTTTTCTAGGTGGTTTAAAACGTGCGTGGGAAGGTGTTAAAAACTTCGTAAGTGGTATGGCAGACTGGATTAAAGAACATAAAGGTCCTATCTCGTATGACCGTAAACTATTGATTCCAGCAGGTAAAGCAATCATGCAAGGTTTTAACGACAGCTTGATGGACAATTTCAAAACTGTTAAATCTAACATTTCTGGCGTGGCTGGAGAAATTCAAAATGAAGTTGCTGGTGTAAATGGTATGAACTTAAACACACCAAACGGAACTTGGGATATTAACGCAAACACTGCTTTAGATAGTGGGTTGAGCGAGAATGCCATTTATGTGAATTCTATTTTGGAAATGGACGGAAAAGTAGTGGCACAGACAACAGAAGGTCACCATCAAGAGCTTGGTGGTCAATGGCAAAGATATAGAGCGAGGGGGCTTGCACTTTAATGGTTAGATATGATTCAGGGTTTAGCTTCAACGGCAAGCACACCTTTTATGACTGGGGTTTCACGCTTAAAAGTCGAGAGATTGGATATCCAGATAAAAAGAAGAACACTTATACCGTTCCACACTCAAACAATGTGATTGACTTTAGCGCTTTGTATGGTTTCCAAACTTACGAGCAAAGAGAAATCAAATATGTTTTGAATGTGGCAGATATCAATTTCAACGATCCGAACACAGTGAATATTTATGAAATGCGACTGACCAATTGGTTGATGCAAGGTGTCGGTCAAATGTGGCTAATCGACGATGTGTTCCCTACATTCCACTTTCTAGCAGAAGTAGTCAATGGCACTAGCTTTAAGCAAATTGGTGCAAATGGCGAATTAACAATTTCATTCACTGCTTATCCATTTAAAATCGGAAACGATTACGAAGGTAATGATATTTGGGATACATTCAACTTTGACTTTGACGTTTCCCAAAATACCACCCACGAGTTCAAAATCTCATGGGATAGCTTTAAACCAGTGTCGGTCGGTAAGTGGGTGCATATTGGCGATTGGGCAACAGATTTCTCTAGTGGTAGTGATATTTCGCCAATCCTAATGGGTCAGACTTATCAAGTATCACAAGTTAGAAACATTGAAAAGAAATCAGCATCACTAAGGGAATACAAACTTGTGGGTATAAATAACTGGGTGCTGGAACAAGATATTGTTGAAGCGCACAACAGTTATTATGATTTAACAATCGTCAACGCTGGAACGAATGCAGTCGCACCAGAAGTTGTGATTCATACAGGTAAAGCTTTAACTGCTGTTGATAATAACGGTGAGTATTTTAACATCGTAAATCAACCCACCAACTCATCTAGTTTTAAACTACACTCTGGCGAAAATAAAATTAGGTTATACGGGCAAAATGGTACTTACAAAGTAGATTTTAAGTTTAGGAAGGAGTTGTTGTAGATGTATCGAGGCACTTGGCATACAAGTTTTCAAGATAAAGGTATAGTTCTACACGACCCTTACACTGATGGACTTAAAATCGAAGGTACAATTGCAAAAGAAATAAACAAAGTGGATAATTTCACCTTTAAAATGTATGACCAAGGTGTGGCAGAACAAATCATGCCAATCAAGGACTACATAAGGGTATACAATACCAAAACACAAGAATACGACTTCGAGGGTCGTATTTTTAACATCTCAAAAGGTACTGACCAAAACGGCGCGCCTTACTTTGAGTTTGTGTGCGAAGGTCTACTTGGTTTCTTTCATGATGTGGGTATCGGTAATGGGCGAGCGAAGAAAACATTAAAAGAACACCTTTTATATTTCTTGGATGTTTACAACCGTTTGATTCAATCAGACGAAGAAAAGGTCATTCAAGCTGGTAATTTAACTTACAGCCAAATTAACCGCCAACTAACATTTGAGTGGTTTCCTGAAGATTCTGCCTTTGAAATTATCGTCAATCGGTTGATTAGTGAAAATGGCGGTGAGTTACAACTAAGACGTGAAGGCGAAAACTTATACCTCGACTGGTTGGATAATATAGGCCATATATCCGCCACACCAATTCACACTGGACACAATTTACTTAAAGACGAAAAATCGAGTAATTTTAGCGACTATGGCACTATCTATGTTCCACTAGGTGCTAAGATAGGCGAAAGTTTAAGCCGTTTAACAATTCGAGATGTAAATGACGGCAGTGACTATCTATATGACAAAGGACGAGCCACTTTTGGGATTTTGATGAAGTGGTTAGTATATGACGATGTGGACGATCCAGCAGAACTAAAACGACTAGCACAGGAAGATTTAAACAACCAGAAGTTTAGCAAAGACCAATACACCGTAAGCGCTTTGGACTTGTCATTGAACGGTTTAGACATTGAGGGTTTTAAGTTAGGTAATGGCTATGTGCTAACTGATGACATTTTGCAAATCAAAAACGAGATATTGCGTGTAGTTAAAATCAATATAGATATTAACGAGCCACAGTTATCAAACGTTACAATCGGCGACAAGTATACAGACTTAAGTGAGTTTCAAAACGACAGAGCAAGACTTGCTGATTATCGACATAGACAAAACGAACGTAAATTCGATGACATTGAAATCTATCAAGATAGACAAGATAAGTCTATTGATACCAATAAAAAAAATATTGGGATAAATGCCAACAACATCAACACTAACAAAGAACGTATTGATGCGATTGTTGAATGGAGAACTGGTTTTATTGAGAGATATAACGATTTGGTCAAAACTGTAAATGACCTAGTAGCTAACCAAACACCACCAAGTGGCGGTGGTGGTGGCGGCGGTGGCGGTGGTGGCACTGACAGTAGCGGATATGCTAACAATCGTGTATTCCCAGTCGATTACAATCGTAGCGGTATTAACTTTTGGACTAAGTCTACTCAACCAGACATGGGATACGGTAACAGGTCAGGCGGTTTCCATAGTGGTTGGGATATCGGCGGTGGCGGTGCAAGTCATCCAATTTATGCGACTACTGATGGTGTCGTGCGTAAATCAGAATTCATGTCGGGTGGTATTGGTAATGCAATTTACATCGAACATACGGCAGATGATTACTGGTCTAATTATATGCACTTGGCTAGTAGGTCAGTATCGGTAGGTCAGACAGTAAAAGCTGGTCAGCAAATAGGTATGATGGGTAATAGTGGTGGCGACTATGCAGTCCACTTACACTACGAGTTAAGTCCAAATGGGTCATTCCATAGTGGCGGTAACACTATTAACCCGCAAGCGTATCTAGGAATTACAGGAGACAACAAAACAAGTTTACCAAGACCAGTTTAATATAAATAAAAGGAGTGATATATTTGGCAGGAACAGATTTTAGCCATTTAACAGATGAAGAATTATTGAATGGTATTAAAGCATTAAATATACCAGATTACATTAGAACGAAATCGTACGGTGTGGACGTTCGAGAAACATTAGCACAGATGACAGAGATGTTGATGCAATTAGCTTATAATCAAGGTATGGACCCACAAGAAGCACAAGATTTTGTATATCATATTAACAACAAAATCGACAAAGGCAACGTAACCATGTCTGATTTAACTCAAGAAGTTAAAGAAGCGCTAACTGGTGGCGCTGTGGCAGTGGTAGGAGTCAATTCCGTTGGCACTATAAACCTTGAAGATAAAGCTGTGACATCAGGTAAAACTAATTTTATCGGCACAGGTAAGAATATTTTAAACCCTTCTTATTTTCTCGAAGGTCAAGTTTATAACATCAGTGACGGTTTAAAGAGTTCGGGCAACAGTGTGTTTCACTTGTTAAAAGTATCTCCGAATACAACATATGCTGCTAATGACAAAGTGGTGAGCGTAGTATTCTTTAATAAAGATAAAGAACCTCTTAATGCGACAACATCGCGTATTTTTACAACGAATTCTACCACAGAATACATTTCGGTAAACGTTTCAAAAGGTGGACAGTATGCGCAGGTCGAAAAGGGAAATGTGAGCACCGCATACGAACAATATTATGAATTCTTATTGTTTGGTAAAGAAGAAGAAAATGTACTAGAAGTAAGTAAGACGGAAAATTTATTCAACCCAGCGGACGCGCGACTAGCTAGCCAATTGAAGCTATCCCAAGGTGGAATAATTGCAGATGATTCCTTAGGAGGACTGGCCACAACAGGTTATATTGAAGTGCTGCCAAAGCAGTATTATGAACTTGAAGATTATCGAAACGCTCATCAAGTGGCGCAATATGATAAAGATTTCAACTACTTGGTAGGTCTTGAAAAGAAACGTTTCCGCACAACAGCAGATACGAAATACGTTGTTTTTAATTTCCCAGAACAACAAATAGAAAATGTTATCTTTCAAAGAACTGTCAACATCCTTGATTTACATAATTTTGTAAGAGGTCAAATTATTGATTCAAATGGTGTTCTAGTGCCATCGTCATCGGGTGCAAGTTCTACCAAACGCTTTGAGGTTGAACCTAACGTTACTTATCAAAAGAACTGGACTTCGGGGTTAGGGCATGCATTTTACAATTCAAATGGAGCATTTATAAGTTACGCATCGGGGTATTCGATGACAACTCCATCCAACGCAACTCAAGCAATTGTGAACTTTGGGGCACAATACGATCCAAAGGAACTGACTTTAATTAAAGACTCCGAAGTAGAGCAATATAAACCACTGACATTCTCGCCATACGGTGCTGAACTTTTAAATGTCAAGACGGACGACACAGTATTCAAAATCGGTTTCGACTTAGATGAAGAAACTTCTAAAGTAGAACGCTTTGATGGTTTCGATAACCCAGAAGAAGTCATGAAGCAATTCCCATTCTCCCAAATTCGATTATGTAACGTGTCTAAAACATCTTGGGGAGCTAATAAAATTACTTACGAGGGCGAAAGTGGATTCAAACGAGATGGCTCAAATGGTGATGTTATGGTCGAGATTCCAAAACATTACTTTAAGCGATACAGACTAACGAAAGGTATAGCAGCCAAACGATACGAATTTATCGAAGTGAGCGGACAACCTCGTGATGGTTTTAAGCTAGACCCAGTTTTCGTTGAAAATGGTAAAGAACTAGACAATGTATACATTAGTGCGTATGACGGTCACGTAGACACAGTTACTGGTGATTTGGTTAGCTGGTCAGGCGTGCAAACTGATGTATCAAAACCTTTTACAGATTACAAGTATCGTGCAAGTAAAAAAGGTTCTGGTTTTGGCTTGATTGACTACCGTACCATCTCGATGTTACAGCGCCTATTTATGATTGTATACGCTGATAGAAACTCCCAAAAAGTTATAGGCAAAGGACTTACAGAGTATTCTTGGCAAAGCAATTCTGAGTGTGTGGCAAGACTAACTGCAAACAATTCGAACGTCATTCGCGTCAATAATAATTCAAACTTCAAAACGAGAGGTTTTGCCGTAAACCAAATCGTACAAGTCCGAGAAGATGGTCGACTAGGCGAACACTTGAACCCGAGAAAAGTTTTATCCGTAGAAGTGGTAAGCGCTGATCATGTAGATGTAACTTTTGATGGCGCACCTTTAAACTTAGTAGCGGGTACATCTCGTATCTACTCAATACCTCAAATGACTGGTACAACTGACAGCTTAAACAGCTTAAATGGAATGGGTAATTACTTTGACGGACGTGACGGACACGAGGGCATTAAGTTCTTAGGTATTGAAAATCCATGGGGTTCAGTGTGGACGTTTATTGATGGATTAGTATTTGAAGATTTAGTGACTTATGTGGGCGAGAATGCAAAAGAATATTCTACAACCGACTATAAAGACAATTACCTATCTTTAGCTTATAAAGCGCCTTTACAACCAAACAACACTCAAGACGCCCGTGAAGAGAATGAAGATTTTGTAAAAGAACTATCCCTAGACCCTCAAGACATATCAGTTATGATACCAAGCAAGCTTGGAGATGGCGCTGGAAATCAAAAAATGTATTCAGATATGTTTTATACGAGAGAAACAGGAGCTAAAGTCGCTGTTTGGGGTGGAGGACTTGACCATTCTATTCGAGCTGGTATTTTTACGTTAAGAGCAACTTACGACTTTGACCAAAGTGGCTGGTTATTGTGTGGAGCAAGAGTTCAGTTTAAAAATATTTAAACCTATACAAAAAGAACTAGAGCAACCTTTTAGGGTTGCTTTTTTTCTGTATAAAATTTTGAAAGGAGCGTGAGAAATGAAAGGAATTAAAGAGCATATCATCTACTACTACTACTCATATCTATTGTCGTTAACGTCCATTGCGTACGGATGGAAATTGATTGGACATCCCGAAATCTTACAAACTTATAAAGTTTATCAAAAAATACGAGACGTATTCGACCACCGCTTTATAGGTGTTTTTTTCTTGGTTTTAGGAGTGTTATATGCAATTGCAACGATTTTAGACCTCAAAAGAATCAAGCGGCTGACACTTCCAGTTTTCAGTTTTATTTGGACGTTCTTTGGCTTTAGTTTCATTTTAACCGAGCCACCAAATACAGTCGGGGTGCTAACCTTATGCGTGGCACTACTAGGCTTTGGTGTTTCGCTGAGAGGGGACTTTAAAGATGGATAATTTAAACCCACTTTTAATCGCCATTGTGCCAGCCCTATTGACTTATTTGGGGACTAAGTATAAGAGCCAAAGTGAGAGAGAACAGTATGCCAGTAGCGCTTGGAAACAACTTTATGACGAAACCAAAGAGCGCATGGATGACTTGCAAAAACAAGTAGAAGTGTTAAGCAAGCAAATGGAAGAAATGAAAACCGTCCATGCAAAAGAAGTCGAAAAACTGGAAAGCCAAAACACTGAATTGAAAGAAGAAAATAGACAATTAAGAGTAGAAAATGCGAATTACAAGAACAGGTTGATCGAGTTAGGAGATAATTTTAATGGAGTTTAATTTATTCATCATCCCACTAACAATGATTATCACGCAGTTATTAAAAGGGTACGTACCGACAAAGTACGTGCCTTTTTTAGCGGTTTTAATTGGGTTGTTAGCTGGTTTAGGTTACGGCGCATATTATGGTGGCGACTTGTTCGCACAGGCTTTTAATGGCCTTGTATACGGTGCGAGTGCTAGTGGTATCTATGATATTGGAGCAAGCCAAATTAAAGAGGAGGTAGTGTAATGACTTACACAATTCAAAAAGATTTAACCTTAATCAATAAAGGCGATAAAGGTTTGAACAAACCGCAGTGGATCATCGAACATTTTGTGGGTGCTGCCGGACAAGCTAAAGGAAATGCTAACTATTTCAAATCAGTATATCGTGGTGCGTCTGCTCATTACTTTGTTGACCCTAACAATATTATCCAAGTAGTAGAAGATGATACACCGGGATGGCACGTTGGCGATGGATACCGTACTGGCAAAGGTGCTTACAATGGTTATCACGGCTATGGTGCTACAAATAATAACTCAATCGGTATTGAAATGTGTCAAGATACGTCAACTGGTAAAGACGTTTGGCATTGGGAATTCGACCCAGAAACTATCAAGCGTGCTAAGTGGCTAACTAAGCAATTACAGAAAAAATATAACATTCCGGATGAGCGTGTAATTCGTCATTATGACGTGTCTGGTAAAATCTGCCCCGGTAACTGGCAATGGAATGACTGGAAAAAATGGCGTGAATTTAAAGCTGAATTGGCTGGGTATAAAGTTGCTCAACAAGCTGCGAACACCACTCAAAATGATGGCTACGTTTCTGTTACAGCTAAAATGCACACCGTACAAATTGGTGAAACTTTACGTACGATTGCTAAAAAATATGATATGACTGTTGATAACTTGGTTAAATGGAATAAGTTAGAAAATCCTAACTTAATTTTCCCAGAATCAAAATTGTACGTAGCTAATCCAACAGCTACAGCTTCAACTGGTCAGCAGTTACATTTACCAGCAAGTGCTAAAACGTGGCGAGTATATAACGCAAGTGGCCCATATACTAGCAACTATGCTATCCACCAGTTAACACCTTCCGAATTCGGAGGTTTAACTTATGACATTCTAGGTAATCCAGCCCCACACGTTTATCTAATTAAAACAAGCGTTAAAGGTAAAGTAGCCATCTATGCTGGACCGGGAACAGGAGCTACTATCACAGGCAAGGGTGGTAGCGTGTCTAACACGACCAAGAAACTATACTTACCAGCTAGTGCTGACACTTGGCGTGTATATCGTGTCAAAGGACCTTATACAGTTGGTAATGAGATCCATTTACTAACACCTAAGAAATTCGGTGGCTTGACTTACGACATCGTGGGTAATCCAGCGAAAGATATTTACTTAATTGATACTGACGTAAAAGGTCGAGTTGCTATTTACGCTGGACCGGGGACTGGGGCAACAATCAAATAACAAAAGACTAACAGAGGTGGGTGTACTATGACACTAAAAGCCGATGATTTAATTCCTGTTGATAAAGTTAAGTTTACAGATGAAGACTTGGAAATAGGGCTTATAAATCGTATCAAAAATTCAGAACAATATAAATACTCTGAAAAGATACTCGATTTACGTTATGAAAACGGATTATCATTGGAAGATATGGTTAAAATAACAGAGTTGACCAAATACGAGTATGTTTCACTTGAATGTTCTGATATAGCAGTCGATGTTAGCGTATATAAAAGCGCAATTAAAAACATTGTTAAGAAAATAAATGATGTAAAGAACAATTAAATAGCATTTAAAAGGGCAGCGGACTTAATTGTCTACTGCCCGTTTTTTTATTCTGTTATAATAAATATGGTGATTTTTATGAAATTAATATCGAAATCAATGGTAGATACCAACTTTAGTATTTCAGAATTTTTAAATAAAAAAGGATACGAATATAACAGTGACTACATCTACTTGACTAGCTACCAAAATAATCGTGTGTACATATTGCTAGTTGACGATTCTATCTTCACAATTATGGTAATGGATGGAAACAGATATATCTTTGAAATGGAAAAAGAGGTCTACGGTGTGATGGACGAATTTATAAATGAGATAGAAAAAGTAGCAAAAAAGTAGCAAAAAGTAGCAACTAGTCCATACTAGTTAGAAAATTTATATTCAAAATAGAGGTAAAAACGCTGATTTATAGGTATTTTTGAACTAGTTTAGCCTAGTGCAATTTCAAGATAGATGACCAAAGAGGTAAAATAATCTAATGCAAATTAGATAACTGACTCGGTAACACACAAATAATAAATACGTATTTACTATTGGGAGACCTGCATTGGCGTTTGCGCTGGTGTGGGTCTTTTTTGCCTTTGTTTGTGGTGTCTTGTAGAAGAATCCTAAAGTTTTCTTGTAGGTAACAGCCATTTTGTGATTATCCTGAAAACTAGGGTATAATATGTGAAAGTACATTCGCTATTAAAAAGGAGCTAATCATGTTTACGAGAAAACCTTTTGTGACGTATACCTTGCTAGGTATTCAAATTATTTTATTTATTATGATGGAATTTATGGGCAGTTCCGAAAGTTCTGCAACCTTATTATTATTCGGGGCTAAATTTAATCCTTTAATTGCTGCAGGAGAGTATTGGCGGTTAATTACCCCCATGTTCTTGCATATTGGAATTGTTCATTTATTGATTAATTCTATTACCCTGTATTATTTAGGTAGTATGGTTGAAAATATTGCAGGCCACTGGCGCTATTTGGTGATTTACCTGGCTTCTGGCTTGATGGGGAACTTATTCTCTTACCAATTTTCTGAAAATATCTCAGCTGGGGCATCGACTGCTTTGTTTGGTTTGTTTGCTGTTTTCCTAGCGCTTAAAAATCTCTTCCCGAGAAATCGCCATATCCAAAGCATTGGTTCGCAATATTTAACCCTTGTGGGGATTAACTTGGCCTTTGGTATTATGGGTTCAGGGATTGATATTTGGGGCCATGTGGGCGGATTGGTAGGTGGTTTCTTAATGACCATGGCGCTAATTCGCGGGGAAGGGCCAGATCAACGGTTGACCCAACGGATTGGTTCAGCTGCTACCTTTGTGGTGATTGCTGGGTTTATTTTGATCAACCACGGCATTTTCAATACTTTAATTGGTGGTTAGGAGCGTTTATTTGACAGAAAAGATGAAGACAATTTTAGACAAGAAGGACATTCGCGACCGGACTTTTAAATACTGGGCAGCCTTACCAGAGGTTGACCGAATTGCTTTGCAGGCAGATATTTATGCCCAATTATTTACCAATGAAGCCTTTATTCAAGCCGCTACCATCACCACAACTATTGCCCATCCAGGCGAAATTGATACGAAACCCATTATTGATTACGCCTTAACTATTGGCAAAGAGGTATATGTGCCTAAAACCTATCCTAAACGTCAAATGGCATTTGCTAAGTATCAAGGGATGGATGCCTTGGAGAAGACGAAATTCGGTATTTACGAACCAACAGCAGAAGCTGATTTTATCGATAAAGAGGCGATTGACTTGATGATAGTGCCAGGTTTGTTTTTTAGACCGGACGGGTATCGGGTTGGGCATGGGGGCGGTTTTTACGATATTTTCCTAGCGGATTACCCAGGAAACAAGATTGCCTTAGCCCTTCCGGGTATGGTCTCTGATAAAGTGACCTTTGAAATTGATGATTTTGATATTCCAGTGGACCAAATTATTGTTGGGGAAATATAAATATTATGCAACCGGTATCATTTTTTTGCTTAAAAACCTAAATTTTTTTGCTAAAGTCTGATAAAATAGACTTATATAACTAATAGATAAGAGGGAGTTATGATAATGACTAAGAAAATATTCGGTATCGACCTTGGTGGTACATCAATTAAATTATCAGTTGTTTCAATTGAAGGCGAAATTATTGATAAATGGTCAGTGCCTACAGATATTAAAGAAGATGGCCAACACATTATTCCAGATTTAATTCTAGCTGTTCAAGAAAAAATGCTAGAAAACAATTGGACTAACGAAGATATTTTAGGCATTGGTATGGGGTCTCCAGGCTTTGTAGACCGTGAAAAAGGTACCGTTGCTGGTGCGTATAACTTAGCTTGGGTTGAAGAACAGCCCGTTGCAGATCTGATTCGTAGCCACTTCAACGCAGATTGGCCAATTCTGATTGAAAATGATGCCAATGTTGCTGCTTTGGGTGAGCAATGGAAGGGTGCTGGTGACCACGCAGGTAATGTTGTCTTGGTAACTTTAGGTACCGGTGTTGGCGGTGGTGTAATTGTCAACGACAAGCTGGTTGTTGGACAGGGTGCTGCTGGTGAGATTGGGCATATGTTCTCTAAAGAGGGTGGCCGTAAATGTACTTGTGGTCAACATGGCTGTCTAGAAACTGTGGCATCTGCTTCAGGTATCGTATGGACTGCTGGTGAGTTAGCTTATACCATGGATGATACTGGTTCAATAATTCAAGGACGTATTTTTAACGGTGAACCTGTAACGTCAGAAGATATCTTTAGAGCGGCAGAAGCGGGTGACCAGTTTGCAGAAGCTGTGGTTGATGAAACGATGGGACATTTAGGACGTGCATTAGGGCAAGTTGCTGCTGTAACAAATCCAGAATATATTTTAATTGGTGGTGGGGTTGCCAATGCTGGTCAATACCTATTAGATAAAGTAACAGACAACTTCCATAAGTCTGTATATCCTGGTGTTGGACGGACAACAAGTATTCGTTTAGCTACCTTGGGGAATGATGCAGGTGTGTATGGTGCTGCGTCACTAGTTATGAAAAATGTTTAGTATTTGTCGTTAGAAGGGAAAAACAACACTTATGATCAACTTTGTTACTATCTCTTGGCTTATTTTAATTGTCGTATTATTGGTTTGGGGAGGCTTTTGGTTATACAGCTACCTATTGCGTCGTAACAACGCAACCATGATTTCTCAAGAAGATTTCCAACAAACCATGCAATCGGCACAAATTATTGATATCCGAGAAGCAAATGAATTCAACTCTGCCCACATTTTTGGTGCCCGCAATGTACCGTATTCTACTTTACAACAAGGTGTGCCGGGATTCAGTAAATCACGTCCAATTTATTTATACGCTGATGTGCACAGTTTAACTGGCCGTGCAGCGAAAAAATTAAAAGACGCTGGTTACGATAAAATTTATATTTTAAAAGGTGGCCTTTCTGATTGGGAAGGTAAAACAAAACGTCAAGATTAATAGTTTTGGAAAAGTTAGGAGTTAGCGCTCCTGGCTTTTTTTTAATGTTGTTTATCTTTAAAATGCGTACGCTAGGTAAGATTAGAAGGGGATACTGATGTGGATTAGACCAATGAAGAGACTAGAGACTAGCGTTGGAACTTGCACCCTGTGAAGTTGAGCTCGCCAGGGCAGACAGGTGTCCGCTTCAGGAATATTTGCAGCAAGTGAACTTGCTACGGTATATTTCTTCCAGTGGTACCTGCCTGAGCGCCAAAGCTCTCACCCTTTTCTTGCTTTCTGTTTTTTTCCATGCTATTATTGGCTATGCAAATAATTTAAGTAATTGCTGTGAGGTTTATTGTGTTTGTCTTTAAGCGAGCTTGTGGTTGGTGTGAACAGGTAAGACAGTCAATAATGGTTGCGCAGTAGGCAAAGTGTCGCTTTACTTCGGTGCATACCGTTATCATGTCCTTACAATGAAGTAAAAATGTAGGTGGTACCGAGCAATGAAATTTGCGCCCTATACTATAATTGTCTAAACATAGATTGTTATAGTATAGGGCTTTTATTTTGCCAAAAATATGAATCAAAGAAAGAGGGAAGCTTTCATGAAAGAGACTAATATGTCTACTAAATACCAACCGAATGCGGTTGAAGAAGGTCGCTATGATCAATGGGTAGCGTCAGGTGTATTCGCCCCTAATGAAGATAAAACTGCTGAACCATATTCAATCGTTATTCCACCTCCCAATGTAACTGGTAAATTACATCTAGGTCATGCTTGGGATGTGACTTTACAAGATATGTCTATCCGTCAAAAACGGATGCAAGGTTACGATACTTTATGGTTACCAGGTATGGACCATGCGGGTATCGCAACGCAAGCTAAGGTTGAAGCAAAATTAGCTGAAGAAGGCATTTCTCGTTATGACTTAGGCCGTGAAAAATTCATTGACCAAGTGTGGGATTGGAAAGAAGAATATGCTGAAACAATCCGTCAACAATGGGGTAAGATGGGTATCTCTGTTGATTATTCACGCGAACGTTTTACCTTAGACGACGGTTTAAGTGAAGCTGTGCGTAAAGTCTTCGTTGACTTATACAATAAAGACTTAATTTACCGTGGTGAATATATTATTAACTGGGATCCAAAAGCCCAAACTGCCTTATCTGATATGGAAGTTATTTACTCTGATGATAATGGTGCTTTCTACCATATTTCATATCCATTAACAGATGGATCAGGTTCGTTAGAAATCGCTACAACACGTCCAGAAACCTTGTTAGGGGATACGGCAGTTGCAGTTCACCCAGATGACGACCGTTACACCCACTTAGTTGGTAAAACCATTACTTTACCGCTTGTTGGCCGTGAAATTCCAATCGTTGCGGACGAGTATGTTGAGCGTGAATTTGGGACTGGTATTGTAAAAATTACCCCTGCCCATGACCCTAACGACTTTGCTGTAGGGAACCGTCATGATTTACCACGTATAAACGTGATGAACGCTGACGCAACTATGAACGAAAATGCAGGCGAATTTGCAGGCATGTCTCGTGAAGAAGCCCGTAAAGCAGTCGTTGCTGCCTTAGACGAACAAGGTTTCTTAATCCGTGTTGAAGAAATGGTCCATTCAGTTGGTCACTCTGAACGTACAGGTGTCGTTGTTGAACCACGTCTTTCAACACAGTGGTTTGTTAAAATGCGTCCATTAGCGGACGATTCATTAGAAAACCAAGACACTGAAGACCGTGTTGATTTTTATCCACCTCGTTTTGAAAATACCTTTAAGACCTGGATGGAAAATGCCCACGACTGGGTTATCTCACGTCAATTATGGTGGGGTCACCAAATTCCAGCTTGGTACCACAAAGAAACTGGTGAAATGTATGTCGGTATGGAAGCACCTGCTGACAGCGAAAACTGGGAACAAGATCCAGATGTTTTAGATACTTGGTTTTCATCTGCCTTATGGCCGTTTTCAACTATGGGGTGGCCAGATACTGATGCAGAAGACTTTAAACGCTACTACCCAACTTCAACATTGGTAACAGGGTATGACATTATTTTCTTCTGGGTTGCCCGTATGATTTTCCAAGGGTTGGAATTCACTGGTCGTCGTCCATTCAAGAATGTTTTAATCCACGGTTTAATCCGTGATAGCCAAGGGCGTAAGATGTCCAAATCTCTAGGTAACGGGGTTGACCCAATGGATGTTGTTAACGAGTATGGTGCTGACGCTTTACGTTGGTTCCTAGCAACTGGTTCAACACCTGGTCAAGATATCCGTTTCAACGAAGAGAAACTGGAAGCTGCTTGGAACTTTATTAACAAGATCTGGAATGCTTCTCGTTATGCCATCATGAATCTTGATGACTTAACTTATGATGAAATAGATTTATCAAACGTGACTGAAATCAAAGATCAATGGATTTTAACACGTCTAAATGAAACCATCGCTTCAGTTACTGCAAACTTTGATAAGTTTGAGTTTGGTGAAGCAGGTCGTTCATTGTACCACTTCATCTGGGATGAATTCTGTAACTGGTATATCGAAATGGCTAAAGAAACTTTACAAGGTGAGGACGAAGCTGCGAAAGCGACAACCCGTTCAGTATTGGCCTATACATTAAACAACATTCTACGTTTAATGCACCCAATCATGCCATTTGTAACAGAAGAAATCTGGGCGCATATTCCACATAAAGAGGCATCAATCGTTACAGCTGCGTACCCAACGGCAGATGAAAACTTATCTAATCCAAAAGCTGCTTCTGATATGAACTACGTGATTTCACTGGTTAAAGCAATCCGTAATGCTCGTAACAAACAAAACGTGGCCTTATCTAAACCAATCGAAATCATTGTGAAGCCACGGAACGCTGAAATAGGTCAAGCCCTTGAAGACAACATTGCCTTCATTAACCGCTTCACCAACCCAGAAAGCTTTACGATTGATACAAGTGCTACAGCGCCAGATCAAGCGGTAACCTTATTCTTTGACGGTGGAGACATTTACTTACCATTAGCTGGTTTTATTAACATCGAAGAAGAAATTGCCCGTTTGGAGAAAGAATTAGCCAAATGGCAATCTGAAGTAGACCGGGTTGAGAAGAAATTGTCTAACGAACGCTTTGTGGCCAATGCCCCTGAAGCTGTCGTTGAAGAAGAACGCCAAAAAGGTCAAGATTACCGGGATAAATTAGTTTCTACTAAAGAAAGAATCGCTGAATTACAAGGCTAATTTGACCCAAAATAACCATTTGAGAAGCTGACTTAACTTAAATAGTCGGCTTCTTTTTTCGGATTGAATCACTTAGGCCATGCAGCAAAAATATACCCAGTGATTTACACAAATAAAATACTTTTAAAAGACTTTCCGTGCTAGAATGATGTCTGAAATATGATAATGAAAAATGGGGGCATGAAATTGGGTATTTTAATGCATAATATGGCGCAAATCGAACAATGGTTGGGCGTGTACACTAAGTCGACGCCAAAAGATTTTTCACGGATGGCAAGTGTGCTTGACCGCTACGACCACCCAGAGTTAAAAACACCCGCAATCCACGTGACTGGTACCAACGGCAAGGGGTCAACCTGTCGTTTTATCGAGCAAATGGCGACAGATCACGGTTACTCGACCCTCCTATTCACGTCACCACATTTGGCGTCCATAACAGAACGTATTCGTCACAATAAAGAAAATATCGACGACCAAGCCTTTATTCAACTCATGAACGAAGTCCGTCACCATATCGAAGCCCTAAAAATAGAATCCATGTCCTATTTCGAGGTCCTCACTGTAGCCTTCTTTATCTATGCTGGCCAGGCGGACGTCGATTTACTGATCATTGAAGTAGGGATAGGTGGCGAAAAGGACTACACCAATATTCTCCCACATGCCGTCCGGGTCATCACCTCTATTGGTAAAGACCACATTCCTAGTTTAGGTGAAGATGAATTTGCCATTACCAAGCAAAAAGCCGGCATAATGCACCATGGGGATACCCTGGTTGTTGGGGAAATTGCCCCAGAATACTTGGCTATTATCCAAGACAAAGTGACTCAAGAAGAAGGTCAATTGATTTCTTATAAATTGCAACCGCAGATGGATATTCCGCAACTTGGTTTTTACCAAGTATGGAATGCTCGGACAGCTTACGCTGCTTTTGTCGCTTTTACAAAGGGAAATGGCTTGTATTTTAACCAACAAACAGCCATTGCAGCCATTCAAGCGACATCTTTACCAGGTCGTATGGAATTGATTGCTAACAAGCCAGCCACTTTTATTGATGGCGCCCACAATATTTCAGCCATTAAAGTGTTGCTGAAAGAATTAAAGGCGACTTTTGCGGATAAGAGAATTATCATGTATTTTTCAAGTTTAGACCGTAAGGAAATTAACGACTCACTAGACTATATCCAAGCACATTCAGACATCGAACTATATGTCACCACTTTTGATTATGAAGAAGCGAGAAAAGAAGACGATTATTTAGTCACTACAGATGCGAAATTTGTGAATAATTGGTATGATGATTATAAGCAATCCGCATCAGAAAATGTAGATGCCGTAGTAGTGTTCTGTGGCTCTTTCTACTTTATATCTGAAGTGCGAGAAAAACTACAAAGTGAGGATATCTATGAAAACATCAGTAATTTTTGATATGGACGGGTTAATGCTAGACACTGAGAAGATCTACGCCCAAGTAAACCAAGAAGGATTCGAATCGATAGGAATCGAATTCACCATGGATGACTACCTAAAATATGTTGGGGTTGGCGAGAAAGAGACCCTACAAATGTATGAGGAAGCCATTGGTGACAGAGAAGCAGCAGAAGCCTTATTAGCCCGCGAAGATAAACGTTACTTAGAAATCATCAAAGATAAAGCCCCTGATTTAAAAGACGACTTAATCAAAGTGTTGGATACGTTAGCAGCTAAAAATATTGATTGCTATGTAGCATCATCATCAAATATCGAAACAGTGGAGTATTTATTAGAGGCAACAGGTATCCGCAAATACTTCAAAGGTGTGCTTGGTGGTGACCAAGTTGAAAACGCTAAGCCAGACCCAGAAATCTATCTAAAAGTTGTGGCTGATTTCAACTTAGACAAAGAGAAAACAATCGTATTAGAGGACTCTATTCATGGCGTTAATGCTGCTTATCAAGCAGGTTTAGACGTGATCATGGTCCCTGATTTGGTAGCCCCGGATGATGAAACCTACGACCGCGTTTTAGCAGTCGTTGGCCGTCTTGGTGACGCCTTGCCATTTATCGATTAAGCAAATTTGACTGGTACCCTCGTGGGCCAGTCTTTTTTAATACGAAAGTGCTTTTTAGCAAAAGGGGCAGATGTCAGCTTGCTAGGACCCCTATCTATGGCAATTTGGCTAGCAAAGAGAGAAATCGTCCTTTTTCAAGAAAGTATTAGATTTGCTGTGAAGTATGCTAGAATATAATGAGAAAATGATGTCATAGAAAGAGGTTTTGTCATGTTAACAGATATTCAAATTGCCCAACAAAATGAGTTGGCGCCGATAAGTGAAATTGCTGAAAAAATTGGTTTTAATGTGGACGATATCGATTTATATGGAAAATATAAGGCCAAGGTACCAGCAAAAACCTTGGGAAAAATTGAATCGAATGAGAACGGCAAATTGATTTTGGTAACAGCCATAAACCCGACGCCTGCAGGTGAAGGGAAATCGACAACAACTGTTGGTTTAGGGGACGCATTGAGTCAGCGCGGTAAGTCAACCATGATTGCCTTGCGTGAACCGTCTTTAGGGCCAACTATGGGCGTTAAGGGTGGTGCTGCCGGTGGTGGTTACGCACAAATTCAACCGATGGAAGATATTAACCTGCATTTCACAGGCGATATGCATGCCATTACAACGGCCAATAATACCTTATCTGCCTTAATCGATAACCACATCCACCAAGGGAATGAATTGAATATTGATGTTCGCCGAGTGACTTGGAAGCGGGCAGTTGACTTGAATGACCGGGCCTTACGTGAGGTTACAGTGGCTTTAGGTGGTGTTGGGAACGGCTTCCCGCGTCAAGATGGATTTGACATTACTGTGGCGTCAGAAATTATGGCGATTCTATGTTTAGCGACAGACCTAGAAGACATGCGTGCACGTTTTGCCCGGATTGTCATTGGGGAAAACCGCGACCGTCAGCCAATTACTGTAGCTGATTTGGGGGCTGAAGGTGCTTTAACCTTGGTCATGAAGGACGCAATTGCGCCGAATTTAGTGCAAACTTTGGAGCATACGCCAGCATTTGTGCATGGTGGGCCTTTTGCTAATATTGCCCATGGTTGTAACTCAGTTGTGGCAACACATGCAGCCTTGAAGTTGGCGGATTATGTGGTGACTGAAGCTGGGTTTGGGGCTGATTTAGGGGCCGAGAAATTCATGGACATTAAAGTGCCCGTCCTTGGAAAAGCGCCTGATGCAGTCGTTGTTGTAGCGACTATTCGTTCATTGAAAATGCACGGTGGTGTTTTAGTGAAAGACTTGAATGAAGGCGAAAATGTTGAAGCGGTGGCGGCTGGTTTTGCCAATCTGCAAAAACATATTGAAACCATGCAAAATTTCCAAGTGCCAGTGGTTGTTTGTGTGAATGAATTCGTAACGGATACGGAAGCTGAAGAACAGGTTGTCTTAGACAAATGTGCTGAGCTTGGGGTGGTGTGTGTGAAATCATCTGTATGGGCTGATGGTGGCCAGGGTGGTTTGGACTTGGCGGACGCTGTCGTAGCGGCAATTGATGGTAATGACCAGGAATTTAAAGCGACTTATGCTTATGAAGCAACGAATTTAGAAGAGAAAGCCCGTGCCATTGTGCAGAAAGTTTATGGCGGACGCGATGTTGTCTTTTCTAAGAAAGCTCAAAATCAAATGCATCGTTTCGAGAAAAATGGCTGGGGTAGTTTACCAATCTGTATGGCGAAAACCCAATATTCACTATCTGATGATCCAAAATCCCTAGGTCGACCAAAAGACTTTGATGTGACAGTACGTGAATTGGTACCAAAAATCGGGGCTGGCTTTATTGTAGCCTTGACGGGTGATGTGTTAACGATGCCAGGCTTGCCAAAACATCCAGCAGCCTTGGATATGGATATTAAAAAAGATGGAGAAATCACTGGTTTGTTCTAGGGTTTCCTGTGGCATCAGCTAAAAATATAAGTGGATTTATGAGAGAGCGTGTAGCGAAAGTTGCACGTTTTTCTTTTTGCCAAAAAAATAAAGCGAAACCTGATTTCTATTCATAATTAGATTGGTCAAGTTAGCACTTTTACCACGTATAAATATGGTAGAGGGGTGTGAAAGGATGACTGAAAATCAAGTGTTATTAAAGACAACGATACATGAGCTGCCAGAGGAAATTAGGCCGAGGGAACGGTTGATGACCCACGGGGCAGAATCGTTGACTATGTATGAGTTATTGGCTATTGTATTACGGACGGGGAACCGGAGTTTGAACGCCATTCAATTGGCTATGAAAATTATCCAGCATTTCGGGACGAGGTATGATTTGCGTACGGCATCTTACCATGATTTGATCCAGTTGCCAGGTGTTGGACCAGCTAAGGCGGTTGAAATACAGGCTGCTATAGAGTTTGGCCGGCGCTTATACCAATCTAACCAGGAAAAATTGGGCGTTATTATGTCAACGAAAGATGCGGGGAATTATTGTATTGAGAAGTTGAAAGACCTGCAGCAGGAAAATGTGATGGCCTTATATCTAAATACAAAAAACCAAATCGTTAAAGAGAAGACCATATTCGTTGGAAGTTTAAATGCTTCAGTTGCACATCCAAGGGAAATCTTTAAAGAAGGGGTTCGGGCGTCTGCTGCGCGAATTATTGTCGCCCATAATCATCCGTCAGGTAATCCGTCGCCTTCTCAGGCGGATATCGACTTCACCAGACGGTTGGCTGAAGTGGGGGAGTTGATTGGCATAGAAATATTGGATCACATCATTGTAGGTGGCGATGCTTTCTTAAGTTTACAGGAATATGGTGTTTTTGAATGATAAAAATAACTTTACTTATAATTTATCATTGCTAAATGTATTGATCCATGTTATACTAAAGTAAGAATTTTTGGATAGGTAAAAAGTTATACATTTTTAAAAGTGCTAGGCACTTAAAAGTTTTACTCGAGCCGTGCAAGAATTACTAAAGAAATATGTGCATGAGCACGAGGAGGATTCTATTATTATGGAACAAGGTAAAGTTAAATGGTTTAACGCAGAAAAAGGTTTTGGATTTATCGAACGCGACGGCGCTGACGACGTATTCGTTCACTTCACAGCTATTCAAGGTGACGGGTTCAAATCTTTAGAAGAAGGTCAAGAAGTTTCTTTCGAAATCGAAGATGGAAACCGTGGACCACAAGCAGCTAACGTTGTTAAAGCGTAAATCTAATTTAAATTTTAACAATTAGGGCAACAGCCCACAAGACTAGTTAAACATCTGTTTAGCTAGTCTTTTTTTTTTGCTTTAAATTTGAAAGATATTGAAATATCGGAGATCTCTAGCGACCTAGAAGCAGCAAAAAGTTCGCATTTGTATTCAAGTATCATTCGATGTTTCAAAAATAGGCTCTCTTTTATTCGACCTATTCGTAGCTATATGGGCTTCTTATGCAGGGAATTTATTATCGAAAATTGATTCTAAACATTGTTCATTTAAAATGAAAAGTTAATTTTTTGGGACTATATATTGTGGATATTATTGAGATGATTTTAAAGGCTGTCTCGATAATATCCTTTTTCTTATCCTTCATTTCAAATATGCTAACAAAATAACAAAACCCGCTTTGATTTGGTCCTAGCAACCATTCAAAGCGGGTTCTTTTAATTTATTGTCTCTTTTTAAGGAATAGGCTGTAAACCATAATCACTAATGAAATGATGAATAAAGCGATTGTTTGACCATTTAATGATTCTGGAATAATGAAGCTTGCAGCGATAGCGACGATCAAGACGACAACCGCAAAGCTAGCCAGTAATTTCATCATTCTTGCTGAGTTAGATTTTTTACCAGCGATTTCTACGCCTTCAGAACGGTAATCCATGAATAAGCTAGATAACCAGGAGAATACTGCTAGGTAGAATAGGAATTTGATAAGGCCTAAACCGGTTAATAAGACTTGCGCGTTGGCCATTTCTACGATGTTTTGCATGATGACCATTTCCATTGCGATAAATAATGGGGGCAATACTGGCAGTAAGTTATGCGTACCAATCACTAAATGAATCAATAACCATTGTAGGAAGAGTAATCCTTTTGCCAAAATAGTTACGGGACTAAAAATTAAAATGGCGATTAGGGCAACTTCGACCACACCTAAGATGATCATATTCTTAATGAGTGTGAGTCCTTTTTGCTTAGAAAATAATAAGTAGACCTGTGTAAGTAAAAATTGCCAGAATATTAATAGTAGAAAATTTGCCCAGTTAAACGTGTTGACTGCTTGTAATGTCATGAAGGCGGGGACTGCCATGAGACATACGAGTAGGACATGGAAAATTGCTGGGACAAGAATTTGGCGGTTTTTGCTACCGGCCATGGATTTGATTGCTGCCATTTATTGTCTCCTTTCAACGATAAATAATCGTGGAGGTAGGTTTTTTTGGTTCAAAAAATTGAACATAGCTACATTATAACTTTTTTGGTCGCATTTTTCGAGATAAGATTGAACCGCTTCAAATTCTTCCATACCACCCGGATGACCAACGTATGAAGCAATCAGTAACACCCCCATCTTATCTAAGCGTTCAAGGACCGTTTGAATGGCTTTGATAGTGGTCTCTGATTGGGTGATGATTTCCTTATCTCCACTAGGCAAATAACCGAGGTTGAAGATGGCTAATTGCAATTTCTCATCGGCCGGAATGACTTGGTCTAATTCGCTATGGTCTTTTACAAACAATTTTGTATTTTTAAATTTTGCCTCTTTAAAAAGGCGTTTTTCAGCGAATGCAATCGCCTGTGCTTGTATGTCTAAGCCGTAGACGATACCTTCAGGGCCAACTAGTTGTGAAAGCAGCAGGGTATCATTACCTTTACCTACCGTCGCGTCTAATACATGGTCACCATTGTGAATTTTTTCTTTCATTATTTGATGCGTCACGGTGACAATATTTTGAAACATACCATTCCTTCTTTCTACATTAATAGCTTAATCTACCGTAGGTTTTCGGTAAACAATATTACACTAATATTACAAATATTAAATAATAACATCAACACAAATTAAGTCTTTCTTAATAAAATTATTTTAGATAGAATTTAGGTTGTGAAAGTTTAGTTTTTTTGACAATTAAAAAATTACAAGGGGGAGTATAATTGGTTATTGAGGAAAATAAAGCAGTGTCGCGCAAATCAATTGCGTCAATTTCCAAAAAATCAGCAACTTTAGGGGCTATCGTTTTAGGTTCTGCTTTTGCTGTATCAAGTTTAAGTGCAAATATCGATATTCCAACAGTAGAAGCGAGCGAAGGGAAGACGGTTACTTTTGCATCAACCAATAATGCTTTCTTAGATAGCATCATTCCGGATGCTTATAAGCTAGCAAATGATAACGACTTGTATGCTTCAGTAATGATTGCTCAAGCGATTTTAGAGTCTAACTGGGGTGTATCAGGTCTATCAGCAGCACCATACTACAACTTATTCGGGATTAAAGGGACTTATAACGGCGAGGGTGTAACTTTCTACACACTTGAAGATGATGGTTCTGGTAACTACTACCAAATCAGAGATTCATTCCGTGATTACCCATCATACAAAGAGTCATTAAATGACTACGCGAATAAAATGGTTAATGGTGTTTCTTGGGATTCTGAATTTTATTCAGGTACTTGGAAATCAAATACAAGTTCATACACAGATGCGACTGCTGCCTTAACTGGTACTTACGCAACTGATACCCGCTATGGTGGTAAATTAAACAACTTAATTACGACACATGGTTTAACACAATATGATACACCTGCTGGTTCAACCTCAAGTACATCTGCATCAGTTTCAGGTGCAACTACAAACTTATCTGCACAAGGAAAAACATCATCTACTAATGGTGGGAAGTCTTATACAGTTAAAGCTGGTGATGGTTTATACACTGTGGCACGCGCTTTAGGTGTAACTGTTGCAGAGGTTAAGGCGCAAAATGGCTTGACTTCTAACTTAATTCACCCAGGCCAAGTCTTATCTGTAGCTTCATCTAGCGCATCTTCATCGTCTAGTTCAGCAAGCACAGAAACAGCTACTAACACTGGTTCATCTGCTTCAACATCAGGTAAATCATACACAGTTAAATCTGGCGATGGCTTATACAGTGTAGCGAAAGCCTTAGGTATTTCTGTATCAGAAGCACGTTCATTAAATGGCAGTTCTGACTTGATCCACCCAGGCCAAGTATTTAAAGCTGGTCAGTCGACAACTTCTACATCAAGTTCGTCTTCTTCATCAAGCTCAAGTGCTAACACTGGTTCATCTTCAGCATCAACATCAGGTAAATCATACACAGTTAAATCTGGTGATGGCTTATACAGTGTAGCAAAAGCCTTAGGTATCTCAGTATCAGAAGCACGCTCATTAAACGGCGGTTCTGACTTAATCCACCCAGGTAAAGTATTTACTGCAGGTTCATCTAGTCAAGCGACTTCTAGTGCATCTTCATCAACTTCGAGTGCTTCAACTAGTTCATCTGCTTCAACATCAGGTAAATCATACACAGTTAAATCTGGTGATGGCTTATACAGTGTAGCGAAAGCCTTAGGTATTTCTGTATCAGAAGCACGCTCATTAAATGGTGGTTCTGACTTGATCCATCCAGGTAAAGTATTTAAAGCTGGTCAGTCGACAACTTCTACATCAAGTTCGTCTTCTTCATCAAGCGCAAGTGCTAACACTGGTTCATCTTCAGCATCAACATCAGGTAAATCATACACAGTTAAATCTGGTGATGGCTTATACAGTGTAGCGAAAGCCTTAGGTATTTCAGTATCAGAAGCACGCTCATTAAATGGCGGTTCTGACTTGATCCATCCAGGTAAAGTATTTAAAGCTGGTCAGTCGACAACTTCTACATCAAGTTCGTCTTCTTCATCAAGCTCAAGTGGTAACACTGGTTCATCTTCAGCATCAACATCAGGTAACTCTTACACAGTTAAATCTGGTGACGGTATTTACTCTGTAGCGCGTGCCTTAGGTATTTCATTAGCGGAAGCCCGTGCCTTAAACGGCGGTTCTGACTTAATTCACCCAGGTAAAGTATTTACAACTGGTGGATCTAGCCAAGCTTCATCTAGTCAAGCGACTTCAAGTTCAGCTACGTCAACTTCAAGTGCTTCAACTAGCCAATCATCTGCGTCAACGTCAGGTAACTCTTACACTGTTAAATCTGGTGACGGTATTTACACTGTAGCACGTGCCTTAGGTATTTCGTTAGCGGAAGCCCGGGCCTTAAATGGTGGTTCTGACTTAATTCACCCAGGTAAAGTATTTACAACTGGTGGATCTAGCCAAGCTTCATCTAGTCAAGCGTCTTCAAGTGCGTCAACAAGTTCATCTAGTCAAGCTAGCACAAGTTCATCTACATCAACTGCATCTTCTTCAGCTACTTCAAGCGCGAAGACACATACAGTTAAATCTGGTGAAACTTTATACCGTATCGCTAAAAACAACGGTCTAAGCTTAGATGAGTTAATGACATTGAACGGCTTATCAAACTACAACTTGTACATTGGCCAAGTCTTAAAACTAAACTAATTTGATCAAATTATGACACCTCAGCTTGTTTAGCTCCCCCTTTACAAGCTGAGGTGTTTTTTTTTAGATAAAATTAGAATTGAATTAGAAATTTGTTGACAAGGTTAAAAAAGACTGCTAAAGTTGCATTATCAAATAGCGAGAGGAGGACTACAGCCATGAAATCATTACTAAGTACAACATTCTATAACTTTTTCAACTTTTACTTTTACTTTTACGGTTTTGGTAAAGGTGATTTTGTTGTACTTAAAAAAGGATATGGCTTTAGTTCTTAAGCAACTAGCATAGACGCTAGTTTCACAAGAAAGTCCTTTACAACAAAAATCACTCAAGGGTGGTTTTGTTGTAAAGGGCTTTTTTTCTTGCTTAAATACCAACCTTGGAAAATGAATGATGATACTGCGTTTTAAAAAAAGGAGAAAATAAAATGAATACACAAGTAATGACTGCAGAAACGGAAGAAACGATTTTAGCTAATATTAAAGAGCCATACAAACGAGCGAGCTTATCATACAAGTCGGCGCCATCAGTTGTACAAGTAGGCAATATCCAAATTGGTGACGGTCATTTTGCCATGATCGGTGGCCCATGTTCAATCGAGGGCTTGGATAAATTAGACGAAGTGGCTGCAGCGGTGAAAGATTCAGGTGCCAATATGTTACGCGGTGGGGCGTTCAAACCACGTACATCTCCATACGCATTCCAAGGGTTAGGGCAAGAAGGTTTAGACATGTTAGAGGCTGTTGGTAAGAAATACGACTTACCAGTGGTGACAGAAGTGATGGCTGTTGAACAAGTGCATTTATTCGATGGGATCGATATGTACCAAGTGGGTGCACGAAACATGCAGAACTTCGACTTATTAAAAGCAATTGGTCAAACGACAAAACCAGTCTTGTTAAAACGCGGTATGGCTGCTTCAATCGAAGACTTATTAATGGCGGCTGAATACATATTAGCCCAAGGTAATCCGAATGTGATCTTATGTGAACGTGGTATTCGTACTTACGAAACAAGTACGCGAAACACTTTAGATTTATCAGCTATTCCTGTTTTACGTTCAAAAACGCACTTACCAATTGTGGTTGACCCGAGTCATGCTGTAGGGAAACGTGAGTGGGTTGAATCAATGGCTATGGCTGCGGTGGCTGCTGGCGCTGACGGCTTGATCATTGAAATTCATCAAAATCCAGATGAGGCTTGGTCAGACGGCCGACAATCGTTATACTTAGATGAGTACAAGGCGTTAACTGAGAAAGTGCAAGCATTACACACATTCTTAGCGGATTTAAATTAATCTACAAACACCGGTTAAACAACTTATCGACAAACGTATTTTAAAGAATTGAGGAATGAAATTGGAAAATGTAAATGTAGCAGTTGCCAATCCCTACGATGTGATCATTGACAACGATTTGATTAAAAATGCCGGACACCATCTGGAAGATTTAGTTCAGCAACGTAAGGTGATGATCGTTACTGACGAAAACGTCGCTTCATATGGTTACCTAGGGACCTTACAAGAGGCGATTAGCCCAATTACGACTGATGTCAACACCATAACCTTACCGGCCGGAGAAGCCCAGAAATCATCTGCAAACTACATCCGCCTGCAAGAAGAGTTGGCAACTTTGAATTATTCACGTTCAGACGTCCTGATTGCCTTGGGAGGTGGGGTAATTGGTGATCTAGTTGGATTTACAGCAGCGACTTACTTGCGTGGCATTCCTTACATTCAAATTCCGACGACCTTACTTTCAGCTATTGATTCTTCAGTAGGCGGCAAAACGGCCATCGACTTACCCCAGGGTAAAAACCTAGTTGGCGCCTTTTATCAGCCAGCACGCGTCCTTTGTGACTTAACTACCTTCCATACTTTATCGCAAAGTATTTTCGAAGATGGGTGTGCCGAATTAATTAAATACGGCATGATTTTAGACAGTGATTTACTGAACAACTTAATGACCCGCGACCAACCTTTAAATGCCTTGAGCGAAGACTTGGCAGCTGTTGTTAAACGTTGTGTTGAGATTAAACGAAGCGTTGTTTTAGAAGACGAACTAGATTTAGGCTTGCGTCAATTATTGAACTTTGGTCATACTATTGGACACGCGATTGAACAAGTATCACATTACAAAGTTTCCCACGGTCGAGGCGTTGCAACGGGGATGATTTTGACCCAATTAATGGCTGAAAAAGAAGGGCTGACAGCATTAAGTTTGGCTGATCGTTTTAACAATTTACTCAACCAATACCATCTATTAGACCAAGTGCATGTGTCAAAAGAGCATACCTTTGAGGATATTCTTGCTGCCATGACCAACGACAAGAAGCGTCGGGGTGGGGAAATTACAGAAATCTTCCCTGAATCATTCGGTAAATGTGAACTTAAAACCATTACTTTTGACCAATATGCCGGCTGGTTAGAGACCATTTTCACTGACCTAAAAACCGATAAATTACCTATCACAATCGTAGAAGCGGGGGCTTAAAGCGTGGACTCAATTACAGATATTAACGGGACAACGAAGTTTGCAGCAGTGATTGGCCAACCCTTGAGCCACTCACTTTCACCAATTATTTACAATACATCTTTTAAAGCCCAAGACCTGAATATGGTCTACATCGCTTTTGAAACGGGCGAAGATGACACAATTGACCGAATCGAGCATTTGAAAGCCCTAGACGTTCAAGGGATTAACATTACCATGCCAGGGAAATTCAATGCCATGCAGACGGTAGACCGCTTAGATGCTGCTAGTCAATATGTCAACGCTATCAACATGATTACCCGAGACGACAATGGGCAATGGATAGGCTACAATACTGATGGTGCCGGCTTATGGCTTGCCGTGAAAAATAGGGGCGTGGACCTTGTCGGCAAGCGGTTAGTCGTTTACGGATCTGGCGCAACGACTAGGGTCATTATTGTCCAGGCCATCATTGAGGGCATGACAGATATTTCTGTGGTGGCACGAAATATCCAAGAAAAAGACCTATTGATTAAGTTGTGCGATGCTTTAAGAGCGGATTACCCACAAATCAATTTAAAACTGATTGACCTCTCAGACCAAGATCATGTAGGTCAAGCAGTCAAGCATGCTGAAATCGTGATTCAATCAACGAGCCTAGGGATGGGATCAAGCCAGGGCCAATCCATTTTGGCGGACGAAAACTGGTTACAAGAGGGGACAGTGGTCATGGACGTGATTTACGAACCTATGGAAACCCGGTTTATGCAACAAGCAAAAGCAAGAAATTGTGTGGTCATTGGTGGTTTAGATATGTTAGTTTACCAAGCTAAATTAAACTACCAATTATTTGCCCACAAAGAAATGCCAGTGCAAGTAGTCTTTGATACCATTAAGGGTCAGTTAGCTGCTAGAAAAGCCAAATAAGCCCGGAAAATCTGGATTGAGTGGGTTTGCTTTTACTGGGTGAAAGTGCTAGAATAAAGGCAATATTTGAACTTTTTCAGAGGTAGTAACAAGGTGTGTTCAATAAAGCGAGTATACGGTTGGTGTGAGTATATTTGAACCCCGTGTGAATTAGGCTGGATTATAAGTTGGTGACGACAGTAAGATCCGTTACCACGTCACGCCAACGTTATCGGTATGAAGAGTACAAATCATAGGTGGTACCACGAAATTATTTCGTCCTATATACGTTTTTTTGACGTATATAGGGCCTTTTTTATTTTCACAATTAAAGGAGAGACAGAAAATAATGGCTTTTAATCATAAAGTAATTGAGAAGAAATGGCAGAAATATTGGGACGAGAATAAAGAGTTTAAAACTTTAGAGGATTATTCAAAACCTAAATATTACGCACTAGACATGTTCCCTTACCCATCAGGGGCTGGACTACACGTAGGGCATCCAGAAGGGTATACTGCAACGGATATTATGTCTCGTTATAAACGTGCACAAGGTTATAACGTCTTGCACCCAATGGGCTGGGATGCGTTTGGGTTACCAGCTGAGCAATATGCATTAGACACAGGGAATGACCCAGTTGATTTCACTGCGAAAAATATCGCCACATTCAAACGTCAAATCAAATCACTAGGTTTTTCTTATGATTGGGACCGTGAAATCAATACAACAGATCCAAAATTCTACAAATGGACACAATGGATTTTCACTAAATTATATGAAAAAGGTTTAGCCTATGAAGACGAAATCTTGGTTAACTGGTGTGAAGCCCTAGGAACAGTCTTAGCCAATGAAGAAGTCATCGACGGTAAGTCTGAACGTGGTGGCCACCCTGTCGTTCGTAAACCAATGAAACAATGGGTATTACGGATTACTGCTTACGCTGACCGTTTATTAGATGGATTGGAAAATGTTGACTGGCCAAATTCAGTTGTTGAAATGCAACGTCACTGGATTGGTAAATCAGAAGGTGCGCAATTAACTTTCGATATTAAAGATCACGACTTAACTTTTGATGCCTTTACGACGCGTCCAGACACTATTTACGGCTTAACTTTCGCTGTTTTAGCACCTGAACATGACTTGGTGCGTCAAATCGTGACTGAAAAGCAACGTGAAGAAGTGGAAGCTTATTTACTTGCAGCTTCAATGAAATCTGACTTAGACCGGACAGATTTAGCCAAAGAAAAAACTGGGGTATTCACCGGTGCTTACGGTATCCACCCATTAACTGGTGAACCATTTGAAATCTGGGTTGCAGACTATGTTTTAGCTTCATATGGTACGGGTGCTGTTATGGCGGTTCCTGCCCATGATAGTCGTGACTACGAATTCGCTAAACAATTCAACCTACCAATTCAACCGGTAATTGAAGGTGGCGATGTTGCTGTTGAAGCATACACCGGAGACGGTCCTCACATTAATTCAGGTGAATTAAACGGTTTAGAAACTGCAGAAGCTACTGAAAAAGCGATTGAAATGTTAACAGCTTCAGGTCGCGGTGAACGTCAAACAACATACCGTTTACGTGACTGGGTCTTCTCTCGTCAACGTTACTGGGGTGAACCAATTCCAATTATCCATTGGGAAGATGGCACAACAACTGCAGTTCCAGAAGATGAGCTACCAGTTCGTTTACCAAAAACTGACAACATTAAACCATCTGGTACAGGTGAATCTCCATTAGCCAATATTGAAGAGTGGTTATATGTCACTGATCCTGAAACAGGCATGAAAGGCCGCCGTGAAACAAACACAATGCCACAATGGGCAGGTTCATCATGGTACTTCCTACGTTATATCGACCCTAAAAATTCAAATGAATTTGCTTCTCAAGAAGCTTTAGACTACTGGTACAATGTGGACTTGTATATAGGTGGGGCAGAGCATGCGGTATTGCATTTACTATATGCACGTTTCTGGAATATGTTCCTATATGATTTAGGCGTTGTACCAAATGAAGAACCATTCCAAAAACTATATAACCAAGGGATGATTCTTGGTGAAGGTAATGAGAAAATGTCTAAATCTAAAGGGAACGTTGTAAACCCTGATGATGTAGTCAACCAATACGGGGCAGATACCTTGCGTCTATATGAAATGTTCATGGGCCCTCTAGATGCGTCAATCGCTTGGTCTGAGAATGGCCTTGAAGGTTCTCGTCGTTTCTTAGAACGTGTATGGCGTTTACTAGTTGATGAAAATGGCAAAATGCGTGACCGTATTACGACAATGAACACAGGTGAATTAGACAAAGTTTACCACCAAACAGTTCAAAAAGTAACGGAAGACTTTGACAACCTACACTTTAATACAGCCATTTCTCAAATGATGGTATTTGTAAATGAAGCTAATAAAGCTGAAAGCCTATACTATGAATACGTGAAAGGCTTTATTCAATTGATTGCCCCAATCGCTCCGCATTTAGCAGAAGAAATGTGGGTAATTGTTGGAAACGAACCTGGTATTTCATACGTAGACTGGCCAACATATGATCCAGCGATGATCGTTGACGATGAAATCGAAATCGTTGTTCAAGTGAATGGTAAAATCAAAGCGAAGTTACAAGTGCCTAATGATAGTGCCAAAGAAGCATTGTTAGAAATTGCCCATGCAAACGAGAAAGTGCAAGAAGCAATTGCTGGTAAAACAATTCGCAAAGAAATCGTTGTACCAAACAAACTAGTCAATATTGTGGCAAATTAGTAGACATCATATCTGTCTTGTGTATAATATGGTTAGTTTTAATTAAGGGGAGATGAATTTTACATGAAAAATATTTTAATTATTCACGATGCTTCTAGCTTCGGTAAATGTTCTACAACAGTGGCATTACCAATTCTATCAAGTATGCACCTACAAGGAACTATTTTACCAACAGCCTTGTTATCAACACATACAGGGCCTGGATTTGAAGGATTCACATTTCTAGATTTAACTGATGAAATGGAAAAAATCGTGGATCATTGGCACTCATTTGGCTTAAAATTTGATGCAGCATATGTAGGTTACTTAGGTAGCGTTCGACAAATCAAGTTTTTAGAGAAAGAATTGCCAAAATTATTAAAAGATGATGCAAAATTCTATCTTGATCCTGTTATGGCTGACAATGGTAGTTTCTACTACGGTTTTGACGAAGAATATGCTAAAGAAATGTTGAATTTATGCGCGATGGCAGATGTGATTATGCCTAACCAAACAGAAGCGAGCTTCTTGTATGGTGTGGAGTATACTGAAGGTATCTGGTCACAAGAAAAAATTGACGAATTCTTAACATTAGTTCGTAAACAAACCAATGCTTCAGTTGTATTAACTGGTGCAGGATATGACGGTGAAAGCCAAACTGGTGCTTACTACTTGGACGTAGAGACTGGTGAAAAAGGTTTAGCGACTGGACCATTTATCGGTGGTAAATTCCACGGTACTGGTGATATCTTCGGTTCAATCTTTGTTGGTGCATTAGCAAATGGTGCATCTGTTAAAGTGGCTAGCCAATTAGCGGTGGACTACATTCCAAAAATTATCGAAAAATCATTAGATGATCCAGATGTTATGATGAATGGTTTACAATTTGAACTATTCTTAGGGGACTTATCTAACTTCGTATCAAAACTAAAAGCGAACCAACAATAACACTCAGACAAATCATAAACTGACAGTTATGTAGACTACATAACTGTCAGTTTTTATTTGAGAAGTTTAATTTGTTGCGACTAAAGCTTTACTTATCATTGCCTTGGAAATTGAAGGTAGTCGAAGCTGTTAGTAATATCGCATGCCACTATTGTTGACGAGTTGGTGAATTCAACTTCAGATTTTCTGATATAATATGCTTGTTATATACCTGCCTAAAGGCCAAATTTTTACAGTCTTTCCTTTAAAACTTAAGGTCTTTTTAATCTGATGATGATTGAAATGACGGGGCGTATTATATAAAATGAAAGCTAAGTGTTTTTCAAAGATAAATAAATATGAAATATTGAAATAAATCAAAATTATTGTATAAGGAGCTAAATAAATATGGGTATAGACGATCCGAATTTAAATCGGACTGATGAAGTGGAGGAAGTGATTCAACCTGAAGAAGTGGATCCACTAGATCTTCCACCTAGAAAACCAAGTGCCAGCGCACAAGAAAAAATGAATGCTGGGGCGTCTTGGATGACCATTGCCTCAATGGTGTCACGGATCTTAGGGGTCCTTTACATCATGCCTTGGTACAATTGGATGGGCGAACCGCACATCGCCAATGAAGCCAATTCCTTGTTCAATATTGGGTATAGTTACTACGCGATTTTCTTGTCCATTACAATCGCTGGGGTACCAGATTCAATCGCCAAGCAAATGGCTTATTATAACGCACGCGGCTACTATAAAACGGCCAAACGCTTGTTCAAGGCAGGGCTAGCCTTAATGACCATCACCGGTCTAGTTGGGGGTGTGCTACTTTGGACATTCGCACCTATTTTGGCCCAATCAACGCCAGCTCGCGATTTCGATTCAGTAGTCTTGGTTATCCGGTCTCTGGTGCCAGCTTTAGTTGTTCTACCAACAATTTCAGTTATCCGTGGTTACTTCCAAGGTCACCAAGATATGAAACCATCTGCGATTTCACAAATTACTGAACAAATTTTACGTGTCTTATACATGTTAGGCGCAGTTTATATCATCCGGGTGATCAATAATGGCGAGATGGTCAAAGCTGTAACTCACTCAACATTTGCGGCCTTCCTTGGGGCGCTAGCAGCCTTAGCCACATTGGTATTCTTCTTTATGCGCTACCGCAAAGGTTACAATAAGGAAGAAGAATTGTACGCGGTTAAGGAAGAAACCTACGTCTCTTCCAAAAATCTATTACTCGAAATCGTGATGATTGCTATTCCATTCATCGTTTCTGGTTCAGCAATCGAACTATCTCGTTTAGTCGATACGAACACCTACATGCCGATAATGGCGCGCGTTTCTCATCTTTCACATGATCAATTAATTAATGAATACGCCATTTTCGGTGCCAACGCCAATAAACTCGTGACCATCATCGTTTCCCTAGCTGTTGCCATCGGTTCGACATCCATCGCTGTTATTTCAGCTACCTATTCAGAGGAGAAAAGGGGTATCGAGGCCAAGCTGGCAAACAAAGCACTGCCAAGACGTATTGACCGACATGCCACGCAAGATTTTCCAGAAACAAAAGGGTTAATCGGCCACAACTTGAAATTATTCTCACTAGTCATGTTCCCATCTGCAATCGGGATGGCGGTTTTAGCTGAGCCCTTGTACGCGATCATCTTTACCCACGATCCACTAGGTACCTCACTATTACAATTAGCAGCGGCAGTAGCTGTGACCATGGGGCTGTTTTCAGTTCTTGTTGCTATGTTACAAGCCATGTCCTTCTTTAAAGACGCCATTATGGGGATGGTCATTGGGATTACCCTTAAATTGGTCTTACAAGTACCTTTCCTAGCGATTTTTAGCACATCAGGTGCCTTATTAGCTACTGGAACAGCTTTTATCGGAATTGCCATATTTTATTTGTGGCGCTTAAGAGTCCGTATCAACTTATCGGTAGTAGAAGTCCTAAACCAAATCAAGGGCATTACTTTGTTATCTGGTGCTATGGGTATTGCCACTTGGTTAGTCAACCATTTCTTACGACGCACAATCTTATCACCTGAAATCTCAATTGTGCACCAAGTGGCCCAAATCGTGATTGTAGCTGGTGTTGGGGTAGCAGTTTATGTCATTGGTGGCTTACGCTTCAAACTATTAGATACGCTACTTGGCGACAAGGCCAAAATGCTTCGTGCGAAATTAGGAATGGGCCGCTATGACAAATAAAAAAACAGGGAAAAACACTCAACGTTTAGATAAATTTGTCTCTAGCATGACCCCTTATAGCCGAAGTGACGTGAAGACTTTAATCAAAAAATCCGCTATTTATGTCAATGGTTCTGTAGCCAAGAAGCCCAATCTACCAGTCAATGTAACAGAGGACAAGGTGGAAGTGGATGGTCAAGAACTCGTCTATGAACCTTATGTTTATTTCATGATGCACAAGCCAGACGGCGTTATATCTGCAACCGAAGACAACCGTTGGGACACCGTGATTGACCTGTTACCAGAAGACCTGGTCTTAACCTACGAACCATTTCCAGTTGGACGCCTAGATAAAGACACAACAGGTCTGCTACTGATCACCAACGATGGCCAATTCAACCATGCCTTAATGGCCCCTAAGAAACACGTGGAAAAGGAATACGCTGTTCTTGTTGATGGGTTATTATCAGACAAGCATATTGACCAATTTGAAAAAGGATTGGACATTGGCCAAGGTGAAAAAACAAAGCCAGCACAACTCTTCATCGACCAAGTAGACGAAGAAGCTGGCCAATCCTTAGCCCGCGTGGTCATAGCAGAAGGTAAGTACCACCAAGTTAAGCGCATGTTCCATGCTGTTGATTGTGAAGTCGTGCAGCTACATAGACAACGTATTGGTCAATTGACACTGCCGGATGCCTTAGCAGAAGGTGAATTCGTTCAAGTAGACTATCAAGACCTATACGACGCCATCTTTGAAGGCAAAGCATTAGATATCACAGAATAACCATTCATGAAGCTAGGTCACGCACCTAGCTTTTTTGATGGAGAAAAGTTGTCGATTGCAGTTGTCTGACTTCAAAAGTGCCTAGACTTAACTATCGAAAGTTGCCGAATTATTTTTTAGCAGAAGGCTAACTACAAGCAGTCTATAAACTCAATACCTTTTTAACTTTGTACTATCGTCGGGTTCACTAGATCAGCTCAAGTCCACTTCAAAATAGTTTGCATCACATTTTGTGTGATACAAACTATTCTTCCAGTGTTGTTGAGCTGAGCGATCTAGCTCGAACCCTTACAATTTGTTAGTTGTATTATGTGAGTTATCGTCAAATCTGTGCTAAAATATAAACAAGAATAAATTTCTAGGAGGATTCTAAATGACAATTAATTGGCAAGAAGAAATCAACAATCGTAAAGATGACTTAATCAATGACTTATTTACATTATTAAGCGTAAACAGTGTGCGTGACGACAGTAAAGCAAGTGCAGATGCACCTGTTGGACCTGGCCCTAAAGAGGCATTAGAAACTTTCTTGAAGATTGCTGAACGCGATGGCTTCACAACTAAAAACGTTGATAACCTTGCAGGTCATGCTGAATTCGGTACAGGCGATGAAACGCTTGGCGTTTTAGCCCACGTAGACGTTGTTCCAGTAGACGATAAATGGGATACTGATCCATTCAAACCTGAAATTATCAACGACCGCATCTACGCCCGTGGTGCTTCAGACGATAAAGGTCCTTTAATGGCTGCCTACTACGGCTTGAAAGTCATCAAAGAATTAGGCCTACCAGTTGAGAAACGTGTTCGTTTTATCGTTGGTACTGACGAAGAAAGTGAATGGCAAGGTGTAACACGTTACTTCGAAGTAGAAGAAGAACCAGATTTTGGTTTCTCTCCAGACGCGGACTTCCCAATTATTAATGGGGAAAAAGGGATGTACTCAGCTAAGCTAATATTCGACCGTCGTTCTGAAAAATTACTTTCATTTGAAAGTGGTCTTCGTGAAAACATGGTACCGGGTGAAGCACATGCAGTTGTGACTGGATTGACCTCTGATGTCAACCAAATCGTTGCCGATTTCCAAGCAGCTAATCCAGAAATCACAATCATTGTAAGTCCAGACGCTGATGCAACGGCAATTACTGTTGAAGGTAAAGGCGTTCACGCAATGAATCCAAGTGTTGGATATAATGCGGCAACATATTTATCTAAATTATTATTACAATTAGACGATGATTTAGCCCAAGATGACCTATTGAAATTCTTAGGTGACCTATTACATTTAGACTTTAATGGTGAAAAATTAGGTATTGCCCATGAAGATGAAATTATGGGTAAAGTAACTGTAAACCCAGGTTTGGTTGGCGAAGAAGACGGTAAATTATACACAGTCTTAAATATTCGTGTACCACGGGGTAAAGAATACAGTGAAATTGATGCAACATTTGCGGCGCACGGAGAAACTTACCACTACAACTTTGTAGATGGTACGAAAACTAATAAAGTACCGCATTACGTACCAGCAGATGATCCTTTGGTGCAAACTTTACTAGCTGTTTATGAAAATCAAACAGGCGAAAAAGGGCAAGAACGTTCAATCGGTGGGGGAACCTACGGCCGTTTACTAAAACGCGGTGTAGCCTTTGGTGCATTATTCCCAGATTCAGTAGACACTATGCACCAAGCCAATGAATTCTTTGCGGTTCGTGACTTAATGAAATCAGCAGCTATTTACGCTGAAGCCATTTACGAATTGATTAAGCCAGAAAACGCATAAGCCTATGGTAGAACGCTTAATTTCATCTGTTCAAAATCAACAGATTAAAGAATTAAAGAAACTTTTTACCCGTAAAGGCCGCAAAAAAGCAGGCCAGTATTTGCTGGAAGGGCCACACCTTGTAGAGATGGCCGTCAAGGCGGATGCAGAGATTCAAATGATTTACTATGTGCCTGAAAGTAGCCATCAAAATGTGATGCAAGTTCAAGCTTTAAAAGCTGATTTGCCGCTGACACAGGTAACGCCTGAGGTGGCGAAGGCACTAAGCCAAACAGATCACCACCAAGATATCTTCGCAGTAGCCAACATACCGCAAGCTAAGTCATTGGACATTGACCACTTGTCAAAAGGATTACTGATTTTAGATCAAGTGCAAGATCCGGGGAACTTAGGTACTTTAATCCGGACTGCGGACGCTTTCGGTTACCAAGATGTCTTATTAGGATTAGGTACGGTTGACTTATATAATGATAAGGTTCTTAGATCTATGCAAGGTAGTCATTTTGCAGTGAATACTTATGAGGTTGACTTGGTAGAAATCATTCCACAATTACAAGAGGCTGGCTATTTTATTACAACAACAGAACTAAACAACCAAGCAAAAGCAAGTAATGCCTTTGATTTAAAATCGAAAGGTAAATGGGCCTTGGTTATGGGAAATGAAGGTAACGGTGTAAGTCAAAAAACTAGTCAATTAGCAGATGCGGCTTTATATATCCCCATGTCTGGATCTGCAGAATCTTTGAATGTTGCAGTTGCTGGGGCGATAGTCATGTATCAATTTCCCATCCAAGACTAGATTATTTTCTTCTAAAAATAGGTTGTGATGAAACTGTTACGAGATTTGAAAAGGGGTACGTGAGCATAGCAAAATCAGTTGATGTTGGGAATCGTTGGAAAAAAGGGTGATTATCGTGACGGAACAAGAACATTATTTTTGGGAAGACGATTCAGAGTATATGCAAATCATTGCGGATATTAAAAACCATCCCTTTGTAACAGACTTAGCCTATTTCAAGCAACATGTCCATGGCAATCGCTTAACCCACTCCTATCTAGTTTCTTATATGTCATATAAAGTAGCTAGGTCATTAGGATGGGACTTCAAGGCTTGCGCACGTGCCGGTTTACTACATGATTTATTTTATTATGTGCCAGGTGAGGTTACTTTTTCTAAAGGATCTCACTTAAGGAACCATCCTAAAATTGCTTTGATTAACGCGCGTGTGGTGGCGGATTTATCACAAGTTGAGGAAGATATTATTCTAAAACACATGTGGCTTGCCACCCCGAATTTTCCGCGCTATAAAGAATCTTATGTCGTGACATTTGTGGATAAATATATTGCAACCGAAGACTTTGTTAAGCCAAGCTTAGCTAATTTATCCCAAAAGAAAATGATGAAATCATTTAGATATTTCGTTGGTAAATTAGTTATTCCAGCGCTTGCTAGAATTAGCAATCAAGAAGTTTCATTAGAAGAAAAAGAAGAATTAGTAGAAATACAAGAGGAGATTGATCAAGATGGAAATTACCATTAAACAACCAGACTTACCGGTAATGTGCAGCAAGATGGAACATGCTTGCAAAGTGATTGGTAAAAAGTGGAATAGCTTAATTATTGAAGTATTGTTAGCAACGCCATTACGATTTGGTCAATTACGCGATTCAATTAACGGTATTTCCGACCGTGTCTTAATTGAAAGATTGCGGGAATTAACTGAAGAAGGTATTGTGCAGAAAGAAGAGTCAGAAACGAATGGTCATATCATCACGGTTTATACATTGACAGAAAAAGGCCAAGACTTACAAAAAATCTTCAACAATTTACATCGTTGGGCAGATGAATGGGTTGAGCCAGCCGAATAAGGTTGACAAAACGGCCGAAAACGCTAAAATATAAAGAGAAATTACATTAACAGAAGACAATTTTTAACAGACATGTAGTCTAGAGAGTAAGTGATGCTGGGAATCTTACCTACATAGTTAAATATTTTCACTTCTTGAGTAGGCTTGCGGGAGAATAGAATGCTATTTGAAAGTAGGTCCGGTCGACCCGTTAAAACGATCAATGAGTGCTGGTGTAGGAATACTATATCGGAATCAGGGTGGTACCACGGTCTTTCGTCCCTTTTATAGGGGGTGAAGGACCTTTTTTTGTTGGTCTAGTTACTCATTTTTAGGAACACTCATGTAAGGATAAAAGTCAGGAGATGGAAAAATGCAAATTATTGATGATTTAAAAGCCATTGAAAACCAAATCATGGATGAAATTGATGCAGCACAATCACTAGCTGATATTAAAGCTGTTCGTGTGAAATATTTAGGGAAAAAGGGTCCAATTACGGAAGCTTTACGTGGTATGCGTGATTTATCGGCTGAAGAGCGGCCACAAGTTGGTGCTTATGCCAATGAATTGAAGGCAAAAGCTGACGGCAAGTTAAGTGAAAAAGAAACATTACTTTCTGCAGCAGCGCTTGAAGCACAATTACAAGCAGAAGCCATTGATGTGACGCTACCTGGTGAAAAACCAGTAACAGGAACAAAACATGTTTTAACACAAGTAATGGAAGAAATTGAAGATTTATTTGTATCTATGGGTTACGAAGTCGTTGAAGGGCCAGAAATTGAGTCTGACTTCTACAACTTCGAACGCATGAACTTACCGAAAGACCACCCAGCGCGTGACATGCAAGATACTTTCTACATCAACGATGAGGTCTTATTACGTACCCATACGTCACCGGTACAAGCGCGTGCAATGGACGCCCACGACTTCGAAGCGGGCCCATTAAAAATGATCTCACCGGGTAAAGTTTACCGCCGTGATGATGATGACGCGACGCATTCACACCAATTCCATCAAATTGAAGGTTTGGTTGTTGACCGTAATGTGTCACTTGCTGACTTAAAAGGTACCTTAGAATTATTTGCCCGTCATATGTTTGGGGAAGAAACTGAAGTACGTTTACGTCCGTCTTATTTCCCATTCACTGAGCCATCTGTTGAAATTGATGTTACTTGTTTCAAATGTGGTGGCGCTGGCTGTAACATCTGTAAACAATCTGGTTGGATTGAAATCCTAGGTGGTGGTATGGTGCATCCTTCAGTACTTGAGATGGCTGGGATTAGCTCTACCGAATATACAGGTTTTGCTTTTGGTTTAGGACCAGACCGTGTAGCCATGTTGAAATATGGTATTGATGATATTCGTCATTTCTACCAAAATGATTTACGATTCTTAAAACAATTTACGGAAGAGGGGTAGCAATTAATGAAAGTATCATATAATTGGTTAAATGAATTTATCGATCTTGCTGACTTGAATCCGCAAGATATTGGGGAACGTATGTCACGTACTGGTATTGAGGTTGATGGCGTGAATGCCTTAGGTACTGGCTTGAAGAAAATCGTTGTGGGTCACGTATTAACTTGCGAACCACATCCAGATTCTGACCACCTGTCAATTACGACTGTTGAAGTCGGCGAAGATGAGCCTTTCCAAATTGTCTGTGGAGCGCCAAATGTGACTGCAGGTCAAAAGGTGATCGTTGCCTTACCAAACTCTCGTATTGCTGGTAATGTGAAAATTAAAAAAGGTAAAATGCGTGGTGTTGTTTCTCAAGGGATGATTTGTTCACTTGAGGAAATTGGTTTCTCAAACAGTGTCGTTCCCAAAGAATACGCTGACGGCATTATGGTCTTACCTGAAGAAGCACCAGCTGGTATGGACATTGTAGAATACCTAAAATTAGATGACCCAATCATTGAATTAGATATTACACCAAACCGTGCAGATGCCTTCTCTATGCGTGGTGTAGCTTGGGAATTAGCGGCTGTATACAACCGTCAACCAAACTTTGACTACACAGATATCACCAAATATGACGGTAAAGATTTAGCAGGTGCGATTGACTTGAAAGTTGTAGACACTGAATTAGTGCCTGAGTACAATGCTTTCTTGGTGAAAAATGTCACTGTTGAGCCTTCACCATTATGGCTACAATTACGATTAATGGCTGCTGGCATCCGTCCAATTAATAACGTAGTGGACATTACGAACTACGTTTTACTAGCAAATGGCCAACCATTACATGCCTTTGACTATGATAAATTAGACCATAAGGTAATCGAGACGCGTCTAGCTAAAGAGGGCGAACGAATCGTCACGCTTGATGAAGTGGACCGTCCCTTACTAGATTCAGATATCGTCATTACTGACGGTGAAAAACCAATTGCACTAGCTGGTGTTATAGGTGGCTTAGATACTGAAATTGATGAAAATACAGCAAATGTATTGATTGAAGCAGCCAACTTTGAACCGATCCACATTCGTAAAACTGCTCGTCGCAACGGCTTGCATTCTGAATCATCTATGCGTAACGAACGTGGTATTAACAAGGCGACAGTTGCTGAATCAGGTGCATTTGCAGCTGAAATGATTGCTGATTTAGCCAAGGGTGAAGTGGTAGAAGGCTCTGAACGTGTATCTGCAATTGATTTAACACCAATTCTAGTAACATCAAGTCTAGCTTATGTTAATAAACGTATAGGTATGGACCTAACTTTCGCAGAAGTTCAACAAATCTTTGATCAGCTACAGTTTGAAGTATCTGGTGATGCCAATGAGTTCACGGTTTCCGTACCTGCGCGTCGTTGGGATATACTTATTCAAGCGGACTTAGTTGAAGAAATTGCACGAATTTATGGTTATGATAAAATGCCTTCTCGCTTGCCTTCAGTAAATGCACAAAATATGGGTTTAACAGACTGGCAAGCTTTCAAACGTCGTACCAATAACCAAATGTTGGCAGAAGGATTTAACCAAGTGATTGCTTACTCATTAATTGGGGACAATCAAACGGTATTGGAAATGGCGAACGCGAAACCAGTTGCTCTTGACTTCCCAATGTCAGATGACCGTCGTTTCATGCGGACAAATCTTTTAAGTGCCTTACTTGAAATTGTTCAATACAATGTAGCCCGTAAAACTTCTAATGTAGCCATCTTTGAATCAGGCCGTGTCTTCAAATGGGCCGATGCTGACCTACCAGTGGATGAAACACATTTAGCGGCTGTTTGGACAGGTAACGCGCAAGCGAAAACGTGGAGCCACCAAGCGAAAGCTGTTGATTTCTACGACATGAAGGGTGTTGTCGAAAGCATCTTAGTTTCATTCAACCTTGACGTGGCCGTAACATTTGAAGCAACGTCTGAATTAGCAGATATGCATCCAGGTCGTACCGCCAAAATTTATGCAGTGGGTCAATCTGACGAACGTGTTGAATTAGGTTACATCGGGCAATTACACCCAAGTGTTGCTGACAAACATGACTTGAAAGATACCTTAGTATTTGAAATTTCATTAGATGAAATTTATGCCTTACCAAAAGTAGAAGTGAAACAATCAGCAATCCCTAAATTCCCAGGTTCTGACCGGGATATCGCTATCCTTGTGTCTGACCAAGTATCGAATGCGGATATTGTGAAAACTATTCAAAAAGCTTCTAAAGGTGGCATCTTAGTCGATATCGAAATCTTTGATGTTTATCAAGGTGAAAATATTGAAGACGGTAAGAAATCACTTGCTTACAGCTTGAAATACTTGAACCCACAAGCCACTTTGACTGATGAAGAGGTGACCAATGACGTTGCTCGTATCACTGAAGCACTAGCAAACGAATTATCAGCTGAAATCCGTTAATATTTAGCTGATAACACTTTAATAATCTAGCATAAGCGCAATGGCGTCCGGTAAACATTTATCGTGGCTTCATTGCGTTTTTGTGGTTAAATGGAGGTAACGTATTTCTTTTGAAAAATGGCTATCGATAATGAAGCTGTTTTTCCAGGAGAAAATAAATGCATTTAGAAAGTAGGAATCATCATGCAATACTTTCAATATTTCGTCGCCGACCTTGGCACCACCAACTTAAAATTTGCTTTGATGGAAACCCCATACCGGGTATTGGACACTATGGAAGCACGCAATCACCTTCAACATGATAGCGAGGGCAAGCAAGAAAGTGATCCGCTAGTCGTTTTCCAACAATTCATGAACTTACTTCAAGCAATGCAAGCCAAGTATCCTGAGGTCAACACTTTAATATTTTCAAGCCAAATGCATGCTTTACTTGCAATGAATGAAGCGGGTGGCATTGTGCAAAACACCATGACTTGGGGAGACTTGAGGGCAAGGCATGTGGCGCAGGAAATGCAGGTATCAGGTCTAGCGGCCGCCTTTTTCGCCCAATCAGGTACGCCAATCCATGCCATGAACCCCTTTGTGAAATTGGCCTATCTAAACAAAGCCCGTCCTACATTATTTACAGATGAAACCGTGGTATTTATGGACATCAAAGCCTATATTATCCGCCAGTTAACGGGAGAGTTTGTAATTGACCGGGCAACGGCATCTTCTATGGGACTGTTGGATATAGCCACAAATACTTGGTCAAAAGACCTATTAAAGGTGGTCGGTTTGACTGAAAACCAATTGCCGAAATTAGTCGATTCAACCGAAGAATTGCCTGTAAAAACTAACTTTATCAAGGCCTTAGGGTTAGCTGACAACTTCCACATACTATCAGGATCAACTGACGGCGCCTTGGCCAACCTATCTAATTTAGCCTACGCCATTCAAGGGGACCAGGAACTTAGCCCATTCGTCCTATCTTTTGGGACCTCAGCAGCTGTCCGGACCTTAACTGACCAATTGTCCTTGCATGAAAGTGGCCGGATTTTCACCTATATCGTGGACGACCAACCCCATTATATCGTCGGTGGGCCAGTTAATAACGCCGGCAACGCATTAGACTGGTGTCATCAACAATTTGGCTTTATGGCAAAAGGGCAAACTTTTTCAGATATGTTAGCCATACTTTTAGCGCATGATTTTTCAGCTAGCGGCCCTTATTTCTTGCCATTCTTAAACGGAGAAAGAGCGCCGTATTGGAATGCCTACTTACAAGCTGAATTTAAAGGGATTCAAGGGCACACGAGCCAGTTGGATATGGCTAAAGCTGTCTTTGAAGGGGTCTTTTTTGAAATTCGCCAAGTGGTAGATATGGTCTTTGAGACCGCTGATTTAAACCAAAAAATGATTCAAGTAAACGGAAAAATATTTGCGGACCCCAAAATTGGCCAATGGATTGCAAATATTATGGGTATAACCTTGCAATATGTGTCAGCTGACGACGCGAGCTTGATTGGGGCCGGTGTGCTGGTAGAAGGGCCTAACTTATGGCAAGACTTGTCATTTTCCACTATAGCGCCGGATGGACAAATGGCTGACAAATACAAAGAAAAATTTTTGATGTATCAAAAATATGCAGACTCTGCTGACCAAATAACGAAAACGATTTTGTATTAAAAACGGCAGATTTGCGTTCAAAATTGGGCGAATAATTGATTGAGCGTCTGCTATGTAATGTCAGCACATCTTTGCAGTATTTGTTATGACAAATGTTTTGGAATTGTGTAAAATAAGGATAGTAAGCGTTTTAAATTTCTGAGGAGGAATGTTAAAAATGGATATGTTTGATAGCTTAAAGGCCAAGATCCAAGATAAAAATGTGCGTGTCGTTTTCCCAGAAGGGTACGATGAGCGTATTCTAGGTGCTGTTGTGCGTTTGAAAGCTGAAGGGATTCTTGAACCGGTTTTATTAGGTAACCCAGAAGAATTAAAATCAATCGCGCATGATCGTGGCTTTGATATCAATAAAATTGATGTTATTGATCCAAACAACTACGATGCATTCGACGAAATGGTTGAAGCTTTTGTTGAACGCCGTAAAGGTAAGGCTACTGAAGAACAAGCACGTAAAATTCTACGCGATGAAAACTACTTTGGTACGATGCTGGTATACCAAGGTCTATGTGATGCCTTAGTATCAGGTGCCCGTCATTCAACTGGTGACACAGTTCGTCCAGCCTTACAAATTATTAAAACAAAACCAGGTGTGAAGTCTACATCAGGTGCTTTCATCATGTTGCGTGGGCGCGACCAAGAGAAATACTTATTCTCTGACTGTGCAATCAACATCAACCCAGATGCAGAAGGCTTAGCTGAAATTGCAGTTGAATCTGCTAAAACAGCTGCGATGTTTGACATTGATCCAAAAGTTGCTTTATTAAGCTTCTCAACTAAAGGGTCAGCAAAATCTCCAGAGCAAGAAAAAGTTGCTGAAGCAACACGTCTTGCAAAAGAAAAAGCACCACAATTTGAAATTGACGGTGAATTACAATTTGATGCGGCTTTTGTAGAAGCAGTAGCAAAACAAAAAGCACCAGATTCAAACGTCGCTGGTCAAGCAACAGTATTCGTATTCCCAGAAATCCAATCAGGTAACATTGGCTACAAGATTGCACAACGTTTCGGTAACTTTGAAGCAATTGGTCCAATCTTACAAGGTATGGCGAAACCTATTTCAGACCTTTCACGTGGTTGTGTAGAAGAAGATGTTTATAAGTTAGCTATCATCACAGCTAACCAAGCCATCTTAGAAGACTAAAGCAAATAAATAAATGATTATTGAAAGGGGAATGGCAATTTTGCTGTTTCTCTTTTTATATGAGAAGATGAAAATGTTTTTTACCTAATAGGTTAAAATATTTCGATTTTCTAGGGCAACCTCCGTGCATGGTGATGGGTGATGAGATGGCTAGCTAAATTGGATAGCCATCTAGATACTTTAAGAGCATTCACTTTAGGTGAATACGAATCCTTTTTAAAAGTATAGAACTTTTCTGAAGGAGCGATTATACGTTTTTCAAATCGCATTAAAGTGTCTAGTAATATCGTCGTGGGCAGGTTACAAAATGAAGAATACATTGATTACACAGAGTTAAATCATTCGAAAAGAAAATTTAAACTGGCAGTGCGTTTATTATTATTCGCTTCATACTAATGAAGAAAGAATGCTTGAATCTTGTAGTCTTTTCGATTTTTTAGTAAAGTAAATAGAGATATTATAAGGGAGAGAAGGTGTCATATGACTTATAGAATTGAATGGGCGAGTGAGGCTGATACAGATGCTTTTGCCCAAAAATTAGCGACCCAAGTGCAAGCAGGGGACATTATTTGCTTGGAAGGAAATTTAGGTGCGGGGAAAACAACTTTCACCAAGTATTTTGCCAAGGCTTTAGGTATTGATCAAGCCATTAAAAGCCCAACTTACACGATTATTCGCGAATATGAAGACAACGACATCCCTTTATACCACATGGATGCGTATCGATTAGAAGAAACAGGCTCAGACAGTGTCGGTTTAGAAGACTATCTTAACGGCGATGGGGTAACCATTATCGAATGGCCTCAATTTGTTGTTCAGGATTTACCTAAAGATTATCTTTGGCTAAGCTTAACTGCATCTTCTGAAACCAGTCGTGAAGTAACCTTAACCTATGAAGGCCCGCGCGGACAAGCTTTGTATGATGGGGTAGTGGCTGACCTCACTTAAGCTAACAGCCAATTTTACGAATAGTCACATAGAAGGATTGAGACAATATGAAAAAAGAACAATTAGAAATTACCCTAGCGGACGCTATGCCTAAAGATGCGAAAGCCTTATTAGACTTCTACAAAGAAGTGGGTAGCGAAACAGACTTCCTTTCATTTGGTGAAGAAGGTTTAGGGATTAACCAAGAACAAGAAACCCGTTATTTGAAATCTTTACAAGAAGCGTTGAATAATCGTGTATTAATTGCACGATTAGGGGATGATATTATTGGAGTTGCAAGCATTGGGGCAGAACAACATGCTAAAGTGGCGCATATGGGTGAACTAGGCATTTCCATTCTACGTCGATTCTGGGGACTGGGTTTATCCCGTGTCATGATGGAAGATATGATTGACTGGGCAACAGAAAATGATATCTTACGTTATTTACGTTTAGAAGTATCTAAAGATAATATGCGGGCCATTAGCTTATATGAAAAATTTGGTTTTGAAGAAATTGGTGTAACCCCTAAAGGGATGTATCATGACGACGCCTTCCATGATTTAGTCATGATGGGCTTAGCAGTCGAAAACCAAGACCAAGCATAAGAATATTGCAAATACAAAAAGGTCGAGACCATTTCAGTCTCGACCTTTTTAAAATCCGTATACTACTTTAGAATGGCCATAGCGATCATTACAATTAATAGAATGACTTCAATTGTTACAAGGGACCAACGCCATTTATTGTCTTTCTCATTAAAGGCGAAAATCATGGCAATAATTGGAATAATGATTGATAGTGAGATGTTTGTCCAAGCTAGATCCGCTGCAGGCCGGGCAACTTGCAAACCTGTGTAGATAAAGGTTAAAGCGAGCATCATTAAGGCATTTTGTCTGATTTTATTCATGGAGAAGTCCTTTCGTATCACAAGTTGTGACAATTTGTCACTAATTAGAATAATACTATAACATGTTTTTAAGAAAATGTTAACGAATCTGCCACACAAACCCTTTAACACAATGTAAAAATGCGTTAAAATGTGTTATTATGAATTAGATACAACTAGCATTTTATCAGCAATTTTTGCTGTTTTTTATTATTGCTAAATATATTACCAGGAAGGGTAATTTACTATGTTTTTAAATGATCTGCGTAAAGCATTTCCCCAATCAACGATTAAATTCCACGAACCATTAAATAACTATACTTATACAAAAACGGGTGGACCAGCGGATGTTTTAATTTTCCCAGAGACACCAGAAGAAATCCAAGCACTTGTTCGTTTTGCCAATAAAGCCCACGAACCAATTTTAGTTCTTGGTAATTCTTCAAACGTAATCATTTCAGATGAAGGTGTGTCAGGCGTTGTCTTGATGCTGACTGAAATGGATTATATCCAAATTGACGGTACACACATTAAAGCTGGCGCTGGCTCTAAAATCATCGATGTGAGTCGTTCGGCAGGAGCTGAAGGCTTGACTGGTTTTGAATTCGCTTGTGGTATCCCAGGATCCACTGGGGGCGCGGTTTACATGAACGCAGGTGCATATGGCGGCGAAATTTCTGAAGTCCTTGTTGAAGTGGACGTGGTCACAAAAGCTGGCCGTATGTATACGCTGAAGAACGAAGACCTAAATCTCTCTTACCGCCATTCTGACCTACAAGAAACTGGCGACATTGTGGTTGAAGCCCGTTTTAAATTGAAAAAGGGCGACCTACAGTCAATCTTAGCTAAAATGGATGAGTTAACTTACCTTCGTGAATCGAAGCAACCGTTAGAGTATCCATCATGCGGATCTGTTTTTAAACGACCAGAAGGCCATTTTACAGGGAAACTGATCCAAGAAGCTGAATTACAAGGCTACACTATTGGTGGTGCACAAATTTCGAAAAAACATGCTGGTTTCATTATCAACGTGGGTGGTGCTACGGCAACTGACTATATTAACATGATCCACCATATTCAAGAAGTGATTTGGGACCTGAATAAGGTAGTCCTTGAACCAGAAGTGCGTATTTTAGGTAAACGGTCTAAATACGATACAGTAGATGCTGCTTTCGGCAATTAGGGATTCACCAGCTATTAGATAGGATTTATATAACCATTCGCACGTAAATATTATTGAAAGGGGCATGGATTTATGTCCAATCCTTGGATACAATTTAAAAATATGTCGTTTACCTATGAGGGTGCCGGTAGACGGGCATTGAAAAATATCAATCTAACATTCTATCGCGGTGAAAAAGTGTTGATCATCGGGGCTAATGCCTCGGGTAAATCCACCCTAGTACGCGCCTTACGCGGAAAATTAGCCAGCGACGAATTTCAAGGGACTATTGAAGGGGAGATTATCAATTTCGACCTAGAAATGGAAACTATGGACGCAACAGCTATGGCTGACGCGGTTGACCATCACTTGGAGGAAACCCTAAAAGAAAACGGCAAGCGTAAGCGGTCAAGTGATTATATCCCTAATTTTACGGAAGAATTAAAGCACCGTATCCTTGAATACCCAACCGAAGCGGATACTAGTTTAGAGCGCCTTTCAGAAGGGCAAAGAGACATTCAGAATTTCGTCAACAACGTCAACTATGAGCAATCCGTCTTTATTTTTGATGAGCCCTTAGCCAATTTAGCCCCTCGCGCTGGGCAAATTTTCATCGATTTAGTGGATGATATTCATCATAATACTGACGCTACGATTGTCATGGTTGATTACCGGATTGAAGAAGTCTTATACCGTCCAGTTGACCGTGTCATCGTCCTTTCCGAAGGTCGGGTTATTTTTGACGGGGATTCAGAGAAATTATTAAAGCGGAATATTCTAAACAGTTTAGGCATTGGCGAGCCATCCTATGTATCGGCTATTCGCTATACTGGCTATCCTTTAGACAAGGTCCGTAACATATCAAACGTCAATTATTTACACGGTCCTAACCTAAAACGAACCATCGAATCCTGGCTGATGACCGTGCCAAATTTCGTCCAAAAACGTAGTGACCAACCCGTTTTGACCCTTGATAATGTATCCTACACTTATCCATGGCGGGACCGGGCCACCTTGCGCAATATTTCGACCCAAGTTTTCAAGGGTGACATGATTGCCATTGTCGGGAAAAATGGGTCGGGCAAGTCCACACTAGGTCAAATGATGGACGGAAACATCCGCCCAGATTCGGGCACGATGACTTGGTTAGGTGAAGAAGTCACTGACGATAACCTATGTCAAATGAAGCAGGAAACAGTCTATATCCAACAAAATATCGACCAATCCATCTTGCATATCACTGTGAAAGACTATTTGAATGGGATTGCCGCTAATTGTAATTACTCCGCGGAAGAAGCAGAAGAAGTCATCCGGGATTCTTTAAAACGAACGGGTCTGATTTATGCTGCTGAACTACAAATTGGCCAATTATCATTTGGCCAACAAAAACGGATTATGCTGTCGTCTGCCTTAATTAACCAGCCGTCACTCTTAATTATTGACGAGCCCTCTGAAGGCCAAGACTACCATCATTACAATGAATTCATGCAGTACCTTTATCAAATCAACCAGGAACAAGAGATTGCAATTATCATCAATACCCATAACACGGATCTAGTATTAGAATTTACTCGCCATGCTTGGGTATTATCCGAGGGCGAATTAATCGCGGATACCCAGCCTATTAGAATCGCCACGGATTATCGCTTAATCCAAAGAGCTTTCTTACGAGAATCAAATTTATATATCTTTGCCCGTCAAATCGGCTTAATTGATCCTTACAATTTCATCAAGAAATTCATGGATTACCATAGAGAAGTGAATCGTTAGTTAGCTAAATCGCTAGTCAGGTTCTAGCGGACTACGAAATAAAATAATAAACATAAGGGAGGGTGTTTAATGGCAGAAATTGTGGACGCCAAGTCCGAACGTTTCAAGTTATCAATCCCCGTTATTGTAGGCTATTTACCAGTTGGTTTAGCTTGTGGGTTACTACTCGCTGATGCCGGCTTAACCTGGTGGCAGGTTGTGCTGATGTCCAGTCTAGTGTTTGGGGGCTCCGCGCAATTTGTGGCAGCAGCCCTGATTGCACAAAATGCTGGAGTAATGGAAGTATTTATCTCAGTACTATTATTAAGTTCCCGCCAAGCCTTGTATAGTGTGTCTTTTGGCCCATACTTAAACCAAGCGCCTAATTTTAAGGTCGCTTGGTTAGGCTACATGACAGCAGACGAATCTTACGCCATCAATGTCTTAAAACTGCAAGATAATAGTCCACAGAAACCATGGGCCATTAACGACGCCTTATTCGTCGCTACTGCAACATGGATTTCCTGGATCCTATTTACTGCATCGGGTGCCTTGTTTGGTACCTTCATTCAAATTCCTGATGTCATTTCAAACTTTGTCATGGTCGCTATGTTTATCGGCATTCTTGTCCCGAACATAAACAACCGCATGATGCTCAACACCATGCTATTCACCGGTGTGATTGCCGTCATCTTGATGACTATTTACCAATCATCCTACGTGATTATTATGGCCACAGCCATCGCCTTATCGGTCATATTCTATTTCTTAAAACATCAAGAAAATAACCGTGTAACATAGGAGGGGTATCATGACATCATTCGTAGTAACACTCGGCTTACTGTGCACCGCCATGCGCGTCGTACCAGCACTCGTTATGCGTAACAGCAAAATTTCTCCAATGGTATACAAAACAATGGCTTTCCTACCCGTTATCATTTTTACAGCAATGATTTTTACCGATATATTTTTCTGGGAAAGCCACTTCAACCTCAACCTACTGGAGAACATCAAACTGATACCAGCACTCGTGTCCTTGTTCGTCGCCTACCGGTTTAAAGACATCATCAAAACCATCATCGCAGGCGTCGGCACCATCGCCATTTTATACATTATCTTATAATTTTTTGAAAAAGGGCATAGCTATTCCAAGCTAGCTCCCAGACCGTGACTCGAGGGTCATGGTCTTTTTTACTGTCGTCATTTGGCTAAAACCAATAATCCTTTGTCTAAAATTGTAGGGTTTGAAAGTAGCTCTTTTGTTTCGGCTCGGCTGATATAAATATGGGCAGCCTAATAAAAAGATGCATGCAAAAAAAGTGCCTTCTTCATGTTGATTGGGCACTTTTTGGTGATTATTTAAATTAAAGAGATATTTGTGTCGCAACTTGATAATCGGGCTCCACAAACCAGAAATGACTGCGTTTCAGATTAGCTTATAGCTGATTGCATCATCTATTGCGCTAATCTTCCAACGTTCATTTCTGAACGGTTTGTGTTGCACCTTGATAATTGGGCTCCACAAACCAGAAATGACTGCGTTTCAGATTAGATTATAGCTGATTGCATCATCTACTGCTCTAATCTTTCAACGTTCATTTCTGAACGGTTTGTGTCGCACCTTGTAGTCGAGTTCGAAATGTCAGACTCGTGCCACTTCAGAAATAAGTTGTGTGATGTACAATCACTACACTTATTTCTTCCACTGTTACGAGTCTAAACGACATTTTTCACATCCTGATAATCGGGCTCCACAAACCAGAAATGACTGCGTTTCAGATTAGATTATAGCTGACTGCATCATCTACTGCGCTAATCTTCCAACGTTCATTTCTGAACGGTTTGTGTCGCACCTTCCTCTTAATTCTGGCTTCTTGATGCGAAATACTCGATGTTAATTCGACGTAATCTTGACCATTCAGCTGGTTTTCCGGTGATCATTAAGTCTGTGTTACGCAGTTCGCTCAGGTCTTGGCAGTCTAATACCATCATCAACAAGCGTAATTGTTCGTCGTAAGACTTGACCATTTCAATCGTAGCGTCTACGCCTTCACCAAGGACCGAATGTAGGAATTGACCTGACATACCAACGGCAGATGCGCCTAGGGCAAGTGCCTTCATCATTTGCATTGGGTCTTTAATCCCACCAGAAGCAACGATGGCCGTCTGGCTCATCAAAGGCTGTGCTTCTAATAATGAAATAACGGTTGATTGACCCCAGTCAGCCATGTAGGCGAACTCTTGTTGTTCACGGCGAGCGTTTTCGATTTTGGCGAAATTCGTTCCACCTGTACCCGAAACATCGATGGTATTAACGCCTAAACTTTGCAGATGGTGCATGGTTTGGTAAGACATACCAAAGCCAACTTCCTTAACCATTACTGGCCGATCTACGTTTTCGACGATAGCCACAATATTGTCTTCTAATTTTCTGAAATCACGATCGCCTTCAGGCATGACAATTTCTTGAGCTGTATTCAAGTGAATTTGTAGGGCATCTGCGTCCAATAAATCGACTGCTCTTTTTGCATCCTCTAAGGTTTTATCAGCGCCGACATTGGCCATCAAGAAACCATTGGGATTCACGTCACGAATAATGGTAAAAGAATCCGCTACCGAAGGGTCTTTTAAGGCTGCAGAAACAGATCCTGAAGCCATTGGTAAATGACATTCACGAGCCACTTCAGCGAACATACCATTAATTTTCTTGGTCCATTCAGACCCACCAGTCATGGCATTAATATAGAAAGGGCGGTCAAATTGTTGTTTAAATAAAGTGGTCGACAAGTCGATATTATTGAATTCTTGGTGGGACAAGGATGGGTGGACAAAGCGGACAGAATCAAAATCGGTTGGTGCTGTTTGATATTGCATTTCAGCATTGTGCACGTGGGCATCTTTACGGTTCATACTATCTCTCCTGTTCATTTCTTTGCCAGAAAGCGAAGGGGAGAACGACTAGGTCGTTTTCTCGCCATAAGCCTTGGATGGCTTTGGCCTCGTCAGCTTGACTAGAAATCGCGTAGGCACAGTCTCCAGCCCCCGCCCCAGAAATTTTGGCGACGGTTTTTTCTGATGTGACTAACTTCAATGCTTTCTTAAAGGACTTGGTCAAATAAGGCTTATTCAGTGTTTGGGTATACGTTAGAATGTTGTCGAAATTATCTTTGATGGCTGATTTGAATAAAGACCATTCATTCATTTGGATAGCTGCCTTAGCCATTAAAACTTGCCGTTTGGCCAATTGTTTAAAACTGGCCATGATTTCTTCCAGTTCCCGTTCAGAAATATGGTGGGCTACCATTTTTAATAAGTCTTCAGTCGATGCCTTTTCTTTAGACCAAACTAGGGATAAAGTCCAGTCTGGGTCAATCGGCAATTGTTCAATCATCAACTCGGGCCAAAATTCTTCGATTAAGGCATGGATTTCTTGCCCAGTTGACTTGGCTTGTTGGTCAAACCATTCCCGGTCAAAGTTTTGGTAGTAGATGACCCCCGTTTGTGTGCTGGCTGCAACATCTCCAAGTGATCCTACCATGCCCAATTGCGCCTGAGTAATTGCGACCAGTTTAAAGACCCGGTAGACCCACTGCGATTCCGTAATATCTTGGTCTAACTTATAAAATTTTAACAGGGCCGAAACGACAGCTACAGAGATGGCACCAGATGAACCTAAACCATATTTGGTTCCGTCAGCAGCATCCAAATCGGACTGAATCTTCAAATCAAAGTAATCAGGCATCGCTGCCGATTTCATACCTACCGCTTCAGCATATGCCATCACAGTTTGTATAGCTTGCCAGATTAATGGGAATTCGCCAGCTTCTGGGTCGTTAGAAACGACTTGTCCATTGACGTCGTAGGTCCAAGCAAGTGGATGGTCAGCTTGGTTGGTGATTAAATAGCCATTTTGCCCGGAATTTGCCTCTAAAGTAAGGTGTAAGAAGGCGTCAATAGTCGTTAACAAGGCAGCTTGGCCAGAACTCACCACTGCATATTCGCCCGCAAGGAATAATTTCCCCGGTACGGCCACCTTGATGGCATCTTTATCGTTATTCGTATGGATTATCGTGCTATCATTATAAGATTGCGCCATCGTCATACTCCCATCTATCTAAGGGTTTAATCCCAGGTCCAGCAGTCGTTTGGATAAAGTTCATATCCTTAAACCGTTCTGCAAAAAAGGCTTCCACCTCGTCCATCTGGCTCGCTTTACATAAAACTTTCACGTTCGGTCCAGCGTCAATTGTATAGTAAGCCAATACGCCAGTTTTCCGTAAATCTTGGACTGCTTGAATGGCTTTAATAGTATCTGGTTCGAAATAAGTGAATGACGGATCAGAAGCCATAGTTGTTGCATGCATCCGCATGGCGTTGGCTTCAGCAATTTCACCCATCAATAGGAAATCTTGCTCGGCAATTGCCGCTTTAATCCGTTCTAAATCAATCATATTTTGACGTACCCACTCCTGGTAGAAAGGCGACGTCCGCAAGGTATGGGCCATCCCTTCACGAGAAGACACGCGTTTCTCAGCGGTGTTAATGGCCATAATGACCATACCAACATCCCAAGAGGCGTCGTCAATTTCAACTGCCATAGAGTTTTCATTGCTGGTCCCTTTTTGCCATTCAACAAAGCCACCAAAAATGGACCGGGTTGCTGAACCAGAACCTCGCCGCGCAAATGTCGATAGGGCCTGGTCAGAAATCTGATCTTCTAAATTCAAAGCCTGTCTAGTAGCCGCCGCTAGGGCCGAAAATGCCGATGAAGAAGAAGCCAATCCAGCCGCAGTGGGCACATGATTGACACTTTCTACCTTAGCGCGCAAGTCTAGGCCAGCTTCTGCTCTAAACATGTCTAAAAACTTGCTGATTTTTGCCGTATCCGCTTCATTGCCTAATTGATTGTTTAAATAGAAAACATCTGCGTCCAAACCACTCGAAAAAGTCACGCGCGTGTCTGTATACAAGGCGTCTAAAGTGAGCGACAAACTAGATGTAGTGGGGATAAATAGGTCCTTATTCGCCTTACCCCAATATTTAATTAATGCAATATTGGTGTGCGCCCGGTAAGCGCCTTGAAAAACTGACATCTCGATTCTCCCTCAAAAAATTTTCTTTCCCTTATTATAACCGATTTTTACAGATTACGCCCACTATTCGCCGGCATTATCATCTATAGGTGAAGATTTAAAAGGCACCACCCAGCTCGCCACCGCCATATTCTCCTCTTTTAAAGCTTTAGCCAAAAGGGCAGCCTTGTCCTTGCTGTCACACAAGGCGAAATAGCAACCCCCACGTCCACCACCAGTTAGCTTGGCTGCGCCGGCTCCATTCGCTTCCGCAAAAGTGACGCCCGCTTCAAGTTCAGGACTGGATACCTGTAAAGCCCGCAAGTGCTGGTGGGCATCCTTAAACGTGCGACAAATAGCCGTAAACCACTGGTCATTGGCCATTTTAGCAGAATCTAATTCAACTAAATCAATAAAGCGCGTAGCGGCTTCACCAAGCTGACGCAAGTTATGTTCAACAGCTTGTCGGCGGGTAATAAAGGCTGAATTCAAGCCAGCTGCCACGTCAGATACTGCATTTTTAGTGTTACCGTGAATACCAGTATCCGCAACCACCAACCAATAAGGGGTGTCGAAATGAACAATCGTCATTGGTTGATTTTTTTGATAAATCAAAGGCACACCAAGACCGGCTACGCGTGCATCCAAACCAGAAGGATTGCCGTGACTAATTTTTTCAGATAAGTCTACGTATTTTAATAGTTGGTCTTCTGTAAGCGGGAGTTCATAGTAATTGTAGAAAGCGCGGACCAAAGCCGTTGCCATAGCTGCTGAAGAACCCATACCACGCTCAGCGGGTATAGATGAGTGGATATTGATCAGCCAGTGACTCTGGTTTTGGGTCATTAAATTCGCCCGTAATTGGTCATAAACAGCTAGCAAGTTCTGTAAATCAGATGGTGCTTGGTGGAGTGGTCCTTCATATAAGTCACTCACCAAATAAGCATTGGTTTGAATCTGTTCAATGGTGACTGTCATTTCTACCGCATGAAAGGGTAGGGCTACAGATGGATACCCATGAACCACGGCATGTTCACCCATAATAATGATTTTCCCGTTGGCTTTACCAGTCGCTTTTTTCATACTTTCACTCCTATTCTTTTCTATTATATACAATATTTACAGGTGCCAACACCTTTGAAAACGAATTAAGTATAAATTTATCAAATTATTAAAGGTTCCCAGATTAGAATCCGAACAATATTTTAATTAACATCGATAAAATCCTAGTAATCACAAATGTTAAATGCTAGAATAAATATGAAATTCGAAAAAGGAAGTGAAAACATGAGTGTCCAACAATCAATGCAAGATATTGAAAAAATCATTGTACTTGATTACGGTAGTCAATATAACCAATTGATTACACGTCGTATTCGTGAGTTTGGCGTTTATTCAGAACTATTATCACATAAACTAACAGCTGACGAAATTATGGCGAAAGGTAATGTTAAAGGAATTATCCTATCGGGTGGTCCAATGTCAGTGTATGCAGATGGTGCTTTTTCAATTGATGAAGCAGTATTTGATTTAGGAATTCCAGTTTTAGGGATTTGCTATGGTATGCAATTAATGACATTTAAAAATGGTGGGGTAGTCGCTCGCTCCGATAAACGTGAATATGGTCAACAATCGTTATTTATTGATAAAGCAGATTCAGCCATTTTTAAGGGGTTAGAAGCAGAAGAATTAGTGTTAATGAGCCATTCTGACCGTATTGAAGAAATTCCAGCAGGATTTGAAGTTACTGCACGCGGTGAACATAGTCCAGTAGCAGCCTTTGAAAATACTGAAAAACAATTCTATGGTTTCCAATTCCATCCAGAAGTACGAGCATCAGTTCACGGTAACGATATGTTACGTAACTTCGTCTTCGACATTTGTGGCGCACAAGGATCATGGACGATGGAAAAATTCATCGATATTAAAATCCAAGAAATCCGCGAATTAGTCGGCGAAGGTAAAGTATTACTTGGCCTTTCTGGTGGGGTAGACTCATCTGTTGTTGGTGTATTATTACAAAAAGCCATTGGTGACCAATTAACTTGTATCTTCGTAGACCACGGTTTATTACGTAAAAACGAAGCAGAAGAAGTAATGGAAACACTAGGTGGTAAATTTGGTTTAAACATCATCAAAGTAGATGCTGAAGACCGCTTCCTAAGCAAATTAGCTGGCGTATCTGACCCAGAACGTAAACGTAAAATTATCGGTAACGAATTTGTTTACGTATTTGACGACGAAGCCCAAAAAATTAAAGACGTTGATTATTTAGCGCAAGGTACTTTATACACAGACGTTATTGAGTCAGGTACAGATACAGCGCAAACCATCAAGTCTCACCATAACGTTGGTGGCTTACCAGAAGACATGACTTTCTCATTGATCGAACCTTTAAATACCTTATTTAAAGATGAAGTACGTGCAGTAGGGACAGAACTAGGTATGCCAGATAAAATCGTTTGGCGTCAACCGTTCCCAGGGCCAGGTTTAGCTATCCGTATTATCGGTGAAGTAACACCTGAAAAACTAGAAGTCGTTCGTGAATCTGACTTCATCTTACGTGATGAAATTAGAAAACAAGGTCTAGAAGGCGACATCTGGCAATACTTTACAGTCCTACCTGGTTTCAAATCAGTAGGGGTAATGGGTGACGAGCGTACTTACGAATACACAATTGGTATACGTGCCGTAACCTCAATCGACGGTATGACATCTGAATGGGCTCGCATCCCTTACGACGCATTAGACACCATTTCTAAACGTATCGTAAACGAATGTGCACACATCAACCGCGTAGTCTTAGACATTACTAGCAAGCCACCTGCAACAATCGAGTGGGAATAAAAACAAATGACCTTACAAACCTTATTATTATAGGTTTTGTAGGGTCTTATTTTTGAGCTATGGGCTTATTTTGGGCTTAAATTGTTTAGTAGGTCAGATACTTCAGTTTTTCAATTATATACTGTATTAAGAAAGATACGATTTGGATTACTTAAAATAGACTGATTTCATATAGTAGATAAATAGTGGTGAAATTGTTATATATGAAAAATTTAGTTTAGGGTGGTAAATTAAGCGTATCATTAAAGAAAGATTTCAAAATCTTAGAAACAAAAAATTGTTAATGTTTGAAGAAAGGGAAATTTAGAATGAAAAATGAGAATAATCCTTTAAAAGAAAAAACAAAAATTCGAGAGAAAGCAGTAGAACAGACGAATCTAGCATTGACGTTTATACGTATTTTTGTTGTTGGTATTGTTCTATTCTTCTTATCGCTGTTTGTAATAAAAGTGTGCGTAGATCTAACAGAAAATGGGGATAATGTTATATGGAATGTAGCATTTTTAACATTTTTATTTCTTTGGGTCTTACTTATAGTGATGCTATCAGCTAGTATCGCCATTGCTAAATATTATGCTAAAGATACGTTTGCTAATTATTGTGCTAAAAAAATTCTAGAAGCTTGTATTCAGACATTTGCGGGTATTCTTATAGCTGGAATCGTTGGGACGGGGGCTTATATTATTCTCAACCTCTGAGTCTTGATACAAGCATTTTCCATAAGTATGATAAATTTCATATTAATCACATTAAGTAGATGAAAAGAAGCACCTCTTATCCGTTAAGCGTAAGGGTGCTTTTGTACTACATGACCTTCAAGTTGATCAATTTGCTGTTAAAGTGTATTTTTAAACTAAAATTGCTTATAAAGATTCATTACAAAGAATATTTTGGAAGGATAATTGTAGAGCCTCCCTAAAGTTAGACCAAAAATCTAACTTTTGGGGGGCTTTACACCATGTTCAGGGATTTTCTATATAATTAAATCATTTTTCCTATAGGTCTTTATAGTATATTAAATCAATTTGTTCATCGTCAGCCATGAAGAAAGAATGTTGGCTTATGTGACGGAAGCCCATTTTGCTATAGAAATTTAGGGCACGTTGGTTATGTTCCCAAACGCCAAGCCACATACCGTTTACACCAAGTTCACGTGCGGTTTCTTCAGCCGTTTGAATTAGTTTGGTTCCGTAACCATTACGTAGAAAGGCTGTCCGCACATAAATCCTTTCAACCTCAAGTAAGTTGTCACCTATGTATTCAGTCTGGGCATCCCCAAGATTGAGTTTCAAGTAGCCAACTGTTTCATTATTCTCCTTCAAAAAGAAGAATTGGCTGTTAGGTTCTGCTAATTCAGCTAGCAACTTATCGCGGTTGTAGGCATCCTCCAAGTAAACCCGCATATTTTCGTCTGAATTAAATTCTCCAAAAGTATCCGTATAGGTTTCGATAGAGACAGCTCTTAGCTCATCCACATCGGCCATACTACATTGATGTAATTGTGTCATAAATGACCATCCTCCTTGCAAAATGAATTCCCTATATCATAACCTAGAAGCCAAAAAAATTAAATCAAAAGGGGGAAGGAATTGGGAAAATGCATCTAGTGATTTGACGTGCAAAATTATTTGTTAGTATTAGCGACTAAAATTAGTGAGATTTTCGATACAAGCTCGTATTTGTAAAGAATTCACTGAATATTTACAAGAATTTTATCTAGTTTTAAAATTGCGCAATATATAAATGCACTTGTTCTGGCATTGTTAAAGGGTTTCAATCGTTTTTTTATGGTATATAAAATCATTTAAGTGTAAAAAATTCGAATTAAAGACTTTACTGATTATTTTCAAAACTAATACTGAAACTTGATTGGAAGTTAATATTGGTAGTTTAAGATAAATAGCGGAGTTAAAAATTTGAGATCAATTTTTCGGGAGGAAATAAGGACAATGAAATTTAACAAGAATGTTATGCGCTTTGGTGTGGGGTTACTATCAACTGCATTATTAGCTGCATGTGGAAATGGTAGTGCAGATTCTGTGTCATCTAACGCATCTACTGGTGCTGCAGAAGGCGAAACTGAATTAGTATTCTGGCACGGTATGGGTGGATCTACTGGTGAAGCACTACAAAAAATCGTTGACCAATACAACGAGTCGCAAGATGAAGTTTTCGTAAATGCCCAATATCAAGGAACTTATGATGAAACATTAACAAAATTACGTTCATCTGCATCTGGTTCTGATGTTGGGGCCGACTTAGTTCAAGTATTTGAACAAGGGATGACTTTCATGATCGATTCAGGTTTAACAGTACCTGTTCAAGATTACGTTGACGAATCTGGATTTGAATTAGGTGACTTAGAAGAAAACTTATTAGCTTACTATACGAAAGATGATACTTTATACTCTATGCCATTCAACTCATCTACACCGCTAATGTACTACAATGCGGACCTATTTGAGCAAGCTGGTATCGAAGAAGTACCAACTACATTTGAAGAAATTATTGAAATTTCACCACAATTAACTGAAGCAGGCGTTGAAATGCCAATGTCATTAACTATCTATGGTTGGTACGTTGAGCAATTTATCAACAAAACTGAAGAAGACATGTACAACAATGGTAACGGCCGTGAAGCTGCACCAACAGAAGTTGTATTCGACCAAAACGGTAGCATGTTACGTGCCTTAGAAACTTGGAAAAAAGCACAAAATGAAGGTGTTGCACCTAACGTAGGACGTACAGGTGGACAAGCTGAGTTCGTTTCAGGTCAATCAGCAATCACTTTAGCTTCAACAGCAACATTACGTCAAATCTTAACAGAAGTTGACGGCCGATTCGAAGTAGGTACTGCTTACTTCCCAGCATTATCTGCGGAAGATGAAGGTGGCGTTTCAATCGGTGGTGCGTCTCTATGGATGATCGAATCTGAAGACGAAGCTAAGAAAGATGCTACTTGGGACTTCATGCAATACCTAGTAACGCCTGAAGTTCAAGCGCAATGGAATGCAGATACAGGTTACTTCCCTGTAAACAAAAATGCTCATGACGAACAAGTATTCAAAGATAACTTAGCAGAATTCCCTCAATTCCAAACAGCGATTGACCAATTACATGATGCAACACCTGAAGATCAAGGTGCTTTATCTGGTGTAAACCAAGAAGCACGTATGTACTTCGAAGCAGAATTAGAGCGTCTATTAAATGATGAAATCACTGCAGAAGAGGCAGTTCAAAATATGGCTGAACAAACAAATGCAGCGCTTGAAAACTACAATGCGACGAATCAATAAGATTTAGACTTTGTACAGCCGGAAGCTTTTTCCGGCTGTTTTATATTTTGAAAGGAGCACAATTTTGGAACGTACAGATGAAATTGTAATCATTAAAGCGAAGAAGACCTTGGGTGAACGAATCCAACCTTATATGTACTTGTTACCAGCTTTGTTAGTTTTAACAATATTTATGTTTTGGCCTTTTATCCAAACGATTTTCCGTTCGCTATATCTAACAGATTCTTTCGGTCAAATGTCTCAGTTTCTTGGATTGAGAAACTATGTTGAATTATTTGCCAGTAAATCATTCTGGAACTCTATGATGGTATCATTCCAGTTTGTTTTGATTGTTGTAGTTTTTGGTGTGACAGTTGGACTAATAGCGGCTATGCTATGTCAACGGTCATTTCCTGGGATTAGATTTTTCTCTACCTCTTATGCGATGCCAATGGCTATTGCATCCGCAGGTATGGCAATGATTTTCCAAGTCATGTTAAACCCAACAGTAGGAATTATAAACAAGTTAATCGGTACCAATCAGAACCTTTTAACTCATCCAACATGGTCTCTTGTAGTTGTAGGGATTTTAACTGGCTGGTTAAATTCAGGGATGAACTTTTTATATTTCTCTTCTGGATTAGCGAGTATTGATGATTCTTTATATGAAAGTGCCTCAATTGATGGGGCCAACGGTTTTCAAAAATTTATCAATATTACCATTCCTTCATTAGGGCCAACTTTCTTCTTTGTTATTGTAACCAATGTGATTAACGCCTTCCAAGGTTTCGGTCAAATCAATATCTTGACTAAAGGAGGTCCAGGTGAAGCAACGAACGTAATTGTTTACGATATTTACAAGAATGCCTTTATGAATTACCGGTATGGATTTGCCTCAGCAGAATCAGTTGTTTTATTCGTCATCATTATGATTTTAACAATTATCATGTTCATCATTCGAGGAAGGAGTAATAAATAATGGCCAGCACGCAAGCAAATTCAACAGCAGTTACTAACCGTAATAAACAAGATCAAAAATATTTGATGCAGCAAAGAGTTCAACAAATAGGCGTAATTGCCCTTAACGTTATCATGTGGCTTTTTATGATGTTTCCTTTAATTTATGCCGTATTAATGGCCTTGAAACCATCAGCTGAATTATATGATCCAAGTTCAATTCTATTCCCGCAAAACCCAACGTTAACAAACTTCGTTCAAGTTTTTGATATCGCCCCTTTAGGTCGTTATATCGTCAACTCAATTATCGTAGCAACATCTGTTACCTTATTGCAGATTCTGACATCTTTATTAGCCGGTTTTGCTTTCAGATTTGTAAACTTTAAGGGCAGTAAATTAGTGTATGCCTTAATCCTTTCTACCATGATGGTACCAGGTGAAGCGGTAATTATCTCTCAATTCTTGATGGTATCTGGCTGGGGCTTAAATGATTCAATTATTGTATTGATCCTGCCATTTATGGCTTCAGCATTTAACATCTTTTTATGTACACAAGCGCTACAAAACTTCCCTTATGAAATTTATGAAGCAGCTAAAATGGATGGGTGTAAAGATTTACGATTTGTATTTGAAATTATGTTTCCATTACTGAGACCAACGCTTGGTTCAATGGCCGTTCAGTCATTCCTTGCAGGTTGGAACATGTACATGTGGCCGTTACTAGTAACGAATAACGATAATGCGCGAACTGTTCAAATCGGGATTTCAATGTTGAATAGTGTAGATTCACAATCATTAGTTTTAATGGTAGCGGGTGTTATTATTTCAATGATACCTAGTCTAGCCATCTTTGTTATCGGATCTAAGAACATGGTTAAAGGTTTAACTGCAGGGGCAGTGAAAGGTTAATAGGAGGATAGAATGGCAAAAGTTCAATTAAATAAAGTCGGTAAAATTTATGAAGATGGATTTAAAGCAATCCATAATATCGATTTAGACATCGAAGATAAAGAATTTATCGTATTTGTGGGACCATCTGGTTGCGGCAAATCGACTACTCTACGAATGATCGCAGGATTAGAAACTATTTCTGAAGGGGAATTACGTATTGGTGATGATGTTGTCAACAACGTACCTGCAAAAGACCGTGACATCGCAATGGTTTTCCAATCATACGCCTTATACCCACATATGAATGTTCGTGATAATATTGCCTTCGCAATGAAAATGGAAGGTATTTCTAAAAAAGAACGTTATGCAAAAGTTGAGGAAGTAGCGAAACCACTACAACTAACAGAATACTTAGACAAGAAGCCAGGTGCCTTATCTGGTGGACAACGTCAACGTGTGGCTTTAGGTCGTGCGATGGTACGTAATCCAAAAGTATTCTTGTTAGATGAACCATTATCAAACTTGGATGCGAAATTACGTGTATCGATGCGTTCTGAAATCGTTGAATTGCACCGTCAATTACAAACTACCTTCATTTATGTCACACATGACCAAACCGAAGCGATGACAATGGGGACGCGTATTGCAGTCTTAAATGCTGGTCGTGTTGAACAATTTGATACACCAGAAAACTTATACAATAATCCAGTGAACCGTTTTGTTGCGGAATTCATTGGCAGTCCACAAATGAACTTAATCAACGGTCGTTTAGTGAAAACTGAAAATGGTACGGCAATTGAATCAAGCGCGGAAATCTTCCCATTAGCTCAAGAGATGCAGGATAACATTTTAGTAGAAGCAACTGGTCAAGAAATTCAAATCGGTTTACGCCCAGAGCACTTTGAATATAAGAATGACCGTTTTGATAACCAGACTATTTTAGTTCAAACTAAAAATGTTGAACAAGTAGGTGCAGATACCTTCGTTTACTTTGATTTCCATTCTTCAGAATGTGAAATGACAGCGCGCTTAAGTCCAGCGAGAAGAGTGCCAACACATTCTGATGTGTATTTACAAATTGATATAAATAAAGCATATTTATTTGATAAAACAACAGGTAATTCAATCTTAAACCGTCGTTACCACGAAGAATAAGGAGTGAACCTATGACTGGCATTATTGCCCACCGAGGCTTTTCAAAGTTATTCCCTGAAAATACCATGCTGGGTTTTAAAGAAGCAGCTAAGTTTGATATCACGGGTATTGAGCTTGATGTACAATTAACGAGTGATGAACAGGTCGTGATTTGTCACGATGAAACCATTGACCGGACGTCAAATGGCACGGGTTTTATCAAGGACATGACCTTAGCGGAATTAAAAACCTTCTATTTCTACGGCAAATACCAAGGTCGAGTTGAAGAAAATGAAGACATTCAAATACCAACACTTGAAGAATTTTTCAAGTGGTTCCAGCCCTTAGACATCATGGTCAATATTGAATTAAAAACCAATATTTTCCGTTATGATGGTCTGGTTGAAAAGGTGAATGACTTGATTCAACAATATGACTTAATTGATCGAGTAGTCCTATCTTCTTTCCAACACCACACCATGAATGATGCCAAAAAGGTAAATCCGGCCTTAAAAACGGGTCTTTTAACGATGAGTGGCATTTTGAACCCAGGTGATTATACCGCTAGTCACGGGCATGAATTTTACCATCCATTCTTCATGACTTTAGAGTCAAAAGATTTTGACAATCTTGCAGCCAACAATATCTGGATTAACACCTATACTGTAAACCGAGCTGAAGATATGGAAAAACTAATTACTGCTAAAGTAACCAATATCATTACCGATGATGTGGCCTTAGGACTAGAAACATTGAATGCATTAAAATAATTTACAAAGGAAAAGCCTATGGTTCCAATTGTGGATGCCATAGGCTTTTGTCGTATACTTTAGTGGTGCTTATCCTAATTGTAAATCTGCTGAAGTAAGGGCTTGGTCAATGACTGCCATAACCGCTTTAGAGTGGGCTAAGTTTGCTTTGACCCGGTCCATATCGTGAGTACGGATGATATCTTCAAATTCAACAAATTCTTCATACATGCGGTGGTTGTGAATTCGTTTGTCGGTTGTTTGTGAAGTCTCTCCGCGCAAGGCCAAATCATAAGAAGCCAATGAATTGGTTGGGCCATCGATAATTAAGGCACCGTTTCGTCCTTGAATAGTTGATCTAATTGGGGCGTCGGTATCTTTTGACCCGATGCAGACCGCTTTAAAATCTTCAAAATCCATAATCAACATGCCCGAAGTATCGATTCCCCGGTCTACATTGGCATAATAGGTAGCTGATTTTGGTGCGCCAAATAAGCCGACCAGTAAATGGACGTTGTAAATATTGATGTCCATTAAGGCACCACCAGCTTTTTTGGGATCAAAGGCTGGTAAAATCTCACCATCCATAAAAGCATCATACCGGCTTGAATATTGTGAGTAGTTGGCTTCAACAATTTTAATAGTTCCTAGTTTAGCCAAATCTGCTTTTAGTGCTTTGAAGTTTTGGAAGTGTTGGTTGGTAATCGCCTCTACTAATACCAAATCTTTTTCCAGAGCGATTCCTTCCAGTTCTTCTAGCTCTGCCAAGTTTAAGGTGAATGGCTTCTCACAAATCACGTTTTTATTGGCCAATAGTGCCTTTTTTGCAAATTCATAATGCAGATGGTTGGGCAAGGCCACATAGATGGTATCGATATCGCTAGCTAATAAGGCGTCTAGGTCCGTGAAAACTTGGTTGATTCCGTGGTCGTCCGCCATCGCTTGGTTTTTAGCCAAAGATCTTTCAGATGACAAAAGGGCAACCAATTCTATAGCTGGGATATCGTGGACCATTGATAGGAAATCTACGACAATCTTACCAGCACCCAATATTCCTAATTTCATATATATTTCCTTTCTTTAGTAGGGTCTAAATTAATGTAAGCCGACTTGACCGTCTTCCATAATTTGCATGACTAACAGGGTTTCTTCGTCTTTCACGACTTTCTCTTTGCCGTTAATAATGGTTTCATAAATATCGCGGTAAACTTGACGGTAGTCGCCAACTTCAGTAACAACCGCTTCTTTGTGGTAGACACCATTGTCATCGAGATAGGTTAAAGTGCCGTAGTGTTCAGGCAAGTCTTGGCCAAAACCAGGTTGGTCAGGGGTATAGTTTAGTTTCAAGTGGTCTTCTTGACGGTCTTTTGTTTGCTTGATGAAGACACCTTTTTTTCCGTAAATGGCAAAAGATGGTCTGGCTTCAAACCGCATTAATGACCCGGCTACTGCCACTTTTAAATTGCCGTAGTTTAAATCAAAGTCGAAGTAGTCGTTTAATTTGCCGGAACCAAGAATTTGACGGGTATCGAAGTGGACATCGTCAGGCATGCCGAAGTAAGAAATGGCTTGGTCAAGGGAATGAGAACCCAGGCCGTATGTATAGGAATCGATTAAACTATAAGTTGAATTTTCTGAAAATTCAGGATTATAGCGGTCGTAGTGGATTTCAACCTCGATCAAATCACCAAGGACGCCAGATTCGATGACTTTTTGCGTAGTTAGGAAGTCCGAATCGTAGCGACGATTTTGATAGCATTGGATGAATAGGCCTTTTTCTTTGGCTAAGTCGAATAACTCTTTGGCTTGGTCACGAGTTTCCGCAAATGGTTTTTCAACCAATACATTTTTACCGGCTTCAAGAGTTTGTTTGGCTAAATCATGGTGGGTAGGGTTAGGTGTTGTAATGACAACTAGGTTGATGGCTTCATCCTTGTAGATATCATCTAGGTTACTCGTGTAATGAACACCGTCAAGACTTGGCCAAGCACTTTTCCCAGACCGTGAGTAAATCGTTTGCACGTTGACAATTTCCGGTAGGCGACTAGAGAAGGGTAGGTGGTAGCGGTTGGTGGATTTACCGTTTCCGATATAAGCAATATTTAACATGAATATAACCTCCATAAATGTATTTGTCTTAAATATAGCGGTATTGATGGGAAAATGATAGCGATTTGGTTATTCTGGTAGTAACTGCCAGGAAGGTGTCGAATGAAAGGGGGTTTTTGAACATTTTGACCAAAAAGATATCCTCCATACCAATTTTCAGGCAGATAGCGTACAATGTTATGAGTAGAAAACCCTTTCAGGAGAAGGTGAGAAAATGAATTTAGTGCAAGCACTTAAAAATGACCAAAAATTTACGCCCAATGAAAAGCGAATTGCGGCTTATATCTTGAGCAATCCCTTAGCGACCAGCCAGTTTAATTTAAGAGACTTGGCGACTAAAACTTATACCTCACATTCAGCGATTGTCCGTTTTACCCAAAAGCTAGGTTATGAAGGTTTCAGGGATTTCCGGGTGGCTTTAATTGCCTATGCCCAGCAGGACCGGTTCAAAGAAGGGGCAGTGGATGCCAATTTTCCCTTCGTACCGGAAGATTCGACTAGTGACATTGCCAACAAAATGGCTAGTTTGACCAAGCAGACGATTGAAGCTATGCAAGTCAATTTGGATGAACAGACTTTTGAAGCCTGTGTGAAAACTATGCTAGATGCCAAACGGATATTTATTTTTGCCAAAGGCGACACGCAAATTTCAGCCCGGTCTTTTCAGAATAAGCTCGCTAAATTAGGGATTTTCATTGTGATTGCTGAAGAATACGCGGATGAGGCCTGGGTAGCATCCAATATTTTAAAGACTGACTGTGCCATTTTTACCTCTTACCGGGCGGATTCAGTCAAGTACCAGCAATTTATTGAGATTTTGAAAGCTGAAAGTGTGCCAACTATTTTGATTTCGTCCCTAGACGCTAAAGTTTTAGCGGGGATGACTGACCATTGGCTGACAACTGTTGATTTGGAGCGGTCAGACTCCTTGAAAATAGGGACTTTCTCTTCGCAAATTGCCATTGAATATATTTTTAATGTTTTATTTGCCATGATTTTTATGACCAATTACAAGAAAAATAACGAACAAATTGCCAAGAAGTTTACGCGAATCCAGAGAGGAGCTTTAGATGATTAAGTGGGGAATTATCGGTGCAGGAAATATTGCCAACCGTTTTGCGAATAGTCTAGAGGAGGTAACTGACGGTGAATTATACGCGGTTGCCAACCGGACGTTTGAAAAGGCTGAAACTTTCAAAGCTAACCATCCATGTGAAAAGGCTTATGGGTCTTACCAAGAATTATTGGACGACAACCAAGTGGACGCGGTCTACATTGCCTTACCGCATAAATTCCATTTGGAATGGGTCTTGAAAGCCATCCAAGCAGGCAAAGCCATTCTGTGTGAAAAACCAGCGACGATAAACCAAGCTGAAGTTTCAAAAATTGAAGCAGCTTTAAATGCTAAACCCGTTTTCTTTATGGAAGCCATGAAGAGTCGCTTTACACCTGCTTATCAAGCGGTGAAAGAGCTGGTCGCACAAGGTGAAATTGGGGAAGTCCACGCGGTAACCACTTCTTTATGCCGAAAATTCGATGAATCCAATGCCTCTTACCATTTTGAAAAAGGTCAAGGTGGCTGTTTACTGGATATGGGGGTCTATAACATTGCCCTGCTAGAAGACTTCTTGCCAGGTGAATTTGTCTTGAAAAACTTGGATTACAAGTTACATGATGGTCAAGTAGAAGTTTACGTGAATGCTGTATTTGACGTGAACGGTAAGGAAGCAGTGTTAGAATCAGGTTTTGACCGATTAACAGACGCAAAAGCAGTGATTTCAGGAAGTAAAGGGGAAATTGTGCTTTATGACTTCCACCGACCAACTAAATTTGATTTAATTGTAGACGATAAGGTCACAAATAATGAAATTTTAAATATTGTCGATGATTTTTACGGTGAAATTACCCATGTCCATGCCAATCTAAAAGCAGGTAGATTAGAAAGCAACCGGATGCCAATGGCGGATACTAAGAAATTCGCAGCCATTATTGATCAATTGAAAGCAGAAATATTTTAGTAAATGCAATCACTCAGATCAAATGAAAGCGTAAACTGCTATAATGAAAGTAAGAAAATTACAGGAGGCTCTTCTATGAAGATTGAACGAGTGGCATTTTTTGATATTGACGGTACCTTATTTGACTCAAGCAAGTACCATTTACCCATTGAACAAAAGGTTCCTGAGTCAACCTACCTTGCCATTGAAAAGTTAAAAGCCAATGGCGTGCTGCCAATTATTGCGACAGGTCGCTGGAAGAACCGAGCTCAGGACTTGGGTGACTTATTGAAGATTGATTCATTTATCACTTCAAATGGTCAGGCAGTTCACATCGAAAATGACCTTGTTTATCAAAACTATATTGACCAAGCACTAGTTGAACGAACGGTTGACGAGATGCGTTTCCGCGATGTGCCAGGCTTTTTTGATACCAAGAAAGGCCTCCATTTACTACCAAATGTCTTTCATGCCAGGGATTACGGTGAACCATTTAAGATTGTGGATGATAGTGAATATCCTGAACACGTCCTTCAAATGCTCGTAACCACTGAAAATATCCGGACTGTGAGCGACTGGTTAACTGAATTGAAAGTCGTTCAAACGGGGCCGACTCATTTGGATATCTATCCATTCGACGTGTCTAAAGCCAACGGGATTGACAGGGTTCTTGAGATATTGAATATGGATATTTCACAAACTTATGCCTTCGGTGACGCCGACAACGATCTTGAAATGTTGGCCAAGGTTGGCACCTCAGTTGCCATGGGTAATGGGACCGATAACGTCAAGAAAACTGCAGATATTATCACTTCTGAAGTCTGGAATGACGGCATTTATAAAGCCTGTGAACAATTAGGCTTGTTTGATTAATATTTAAAAAAGGGCAATCACCAGCTTACTGCGGTTCTTTCTATCGAGAGAGTCTTAGCTTAAGTGAAGATTGCTCTTTTTTCTTGTGTAAAATGGTTATCAGGGGACTTGGGCTGGATTCCGCTATATACTATAAGTGTTTAAAGGCCCTTACGTCATTTCGTGGATGTTTTCAGGTGAATAAGGAAGAACAAAACAGAGGAAAAAACACAGAAAATGGCTGACCGGGCGAGGTTCAACTGCTTTCTGTGTTTTTATTTTATTTTTATTTATTTAAAGTCGCCCCTTGAGAAAACCGTGTAATTCATTACATGGATGAATCAAGTTCTAGGGCGACCGTCATTGTATTCCGTTAATTGATT